>NZ_LZMO01000088.1:0-29721 GCF_001665715.1 Gordonia sp. 852002-10350_SCH5691597 | reverse complement strand
ATAGGGCGGCGCAGCCACGAGCCGACGCCCTCGCTCTTCGTCGTGCAGAACGGGGCGGCGCAGCCACGAGCCGACGCCCTCGCTCTTCGTCGTGCAGAACGGGGCGGCGCAGCCACGAGCCGACGCTGCCCACCGGCTGCATTGCGTCTGCGGCTGACCGCATAGGGTGATCTGCATGACAACCGACGTGTCCGAGGATCTCGGCAAACTCCTCGACCTGCTCGACGTCGAACGACGTGAGGACGACCTGTTCATCGGGCAGCACCCCGAGCAGAAGACCGCGCGCACCTTTGGCGGTCAGATGCTCGGGCAGGGCGTCGTCGCGGCGGGACGCACCCTGACCCGCGGGAACCCTCCCGTCCACGCATTGCACGCACACTTCATCCGCGGCGGCGACGTCAAGAAGCCCATGGAATACCATGTCGACCGGTTCCGCGACGGCAAGTCATTTGCCAACCGGCAGGTGACCGCGATGCAAGACGACGAGGTCATCTTCACCATGCTCGTCGCATTCCAGGACAACGCCGCGGGCCTCGAGCACGCGGTCGAGATTCCCCAGGTGCCCTATCCGGAAGAGTTGCCGCCGCTTGGCGAGCACTTCAAGGGCTTCGAAGACCGCATTGCCACCTTCGTCAACGCACTGCATCCCATCGACATCCGCTTCGCCAACGATCCGTCATGGAAGATGCGCGAAGCCGGAGAGACGTTGCGCGACAACAGAGTATGGATGAAGACCGACGGCGTCATGCCCGACGATCCGCTACTCCACGTCGCGGCGATGTGCTACGCATCGGACACCACGGTGCTCGACTCGATCATCACGACGCACGGGCTTTCCTGGGGCATCGACCGACTGTTTGCGGCAACTGTCAACCACTCGATGTGGTTCCATCGTGACTTCCGGTTCGACGAGTGGATGCTGTACGCCACGCGATCGCCGGTCGCCACCGGCTCGCGCGGGATGGGCTCGGGCCGATTCTGGAAGCGGGACGGAACCCTTGCGACCTCCGTCGTGCAAGAAGCCCTGATCAAATACTTCCCTCCGAAGGAGTGACACGTAGTGCAGCCGGGATCATGGTCGGGCCAACACCCACAGGCACCGCAACACCCACACGGGCAGGAATATCCCCAGTCGCAGGAATATCCCCAGTCGCAGGAATATCCCCAGTCGCAGGAACATCCAGAGGCGCAGCAATACTCCCACAAGCAGGAGTATCCGCAGACGTTCCAGCAGCCGCAGTACCCGACTGACGCGCAGCAGGGGACAACCGAATTCTGGCTCGACTCGGGTGCCGCGCTGCCGCGACGCGAGTGGCAGCACAAGACTCGCGTACCGGTCATCGTCGGGACGTCGATCGCGATGGTCGTGTTCGCTGGCCTCGCCGTGTCCGCGATTGTGCTCGGGGTCAACTACACACCCCAGTTCACTGCAATCGGAGGTGTCCCGGTCAGCTGCGCGTCATGGGAGACCACCGCCAATGGCGGCACCATTTCCGACAAAACGGTTGTCACCATCTACAGCGAAACGGGCGGAAAACTCGCGACAGCACCGCTTGAGCGCCACAGCACAGAGCAGCAGCAGTGCGTCCTGAGGTTCTCTGCCAAGGGTGTCGACGCCGACAAGAGCGGCTATGTCGTGCACCTGGGAGACACCTTCGCGCAACCGGTTTCGGGTTCGGCGCTGGAGCGTGGAGTGGTTTTCCGCCCCACGTCATGACGCCTGGCGCCACGTGAGAACGATGCGCCTCCCACTGCAGATGCTTCAGGCCCGTGCCTGGCCCGCCGAATGTGCGACACCGATGAACACCCGAGAGTGAGACGACTGATGACCACGACAATCGCGCCGCTGACCCAGGCAGATCGACGGGACTGGGCTCCGCTGTGGGCGGGGTACCTGACGTTCTACGAGCACGAACTGAGCGAGGAACAGTCGGACCTGACGTTCGCCCGAATCCTCGACCCCGACTACCCGATGTTCGGTGCTATCGCGCGCGACGAGACCGGACGGGCGATCGGCATCGTGCACTGGCTGACGCACGCGTCAACGTGGAGCGACGCGCCCTACACGTACCTCGAAGACCTGTTCGTGGCGCCCGACGTCCGTCGGAGCGGCGCTGGGCGTGCGCTCATCGATCACGTGCTCGAGTGGACTCGCAACCAGGGGCTACCGAAGGTCTACTGGCAGACTGCACGTGACAATGCGACGGCCCGTTCGCTGTACGACACGATCGCGTCGAACGACTTCGTCGTCTACGAGGTCGAACTCACCTGAGCCGGCGTGCTGGTTGCGGCGCTGGCCTGACTGCGAGTGCGCTGCGCACACACCGCGAAGCCCCACAGAATCAGCCACACCGACATACCTCCGACCTGGATTCGCTGCGCCAGACCGAGGTAGTAGTCGCCGTGCAGGTTGTCGGCGATCAACATCCACGCGGTGGTCACCGCGACGACGACGAGCACGCCGAGCCCGGCCGTCCGGAGTAGTGGCCAGATCCGCGGGCGCTGCCGGTAAGCCGCCACCACGCCCGCGATCATCGTGATGAAGATGGCGAACACGGCGATCGTGCTGGTCAACGCGTGTATGTGATGCAGCTGGGGGAGAAGCCCGCTCGGTTCGTACGGGCAGTCCTTGTCGACGCCGGGTATGCAATCGATGGGCGCGAGCGCGTCGGCCAATGTCGCTGCGCCGAACACGCCGAACGAGATCACAGCGATCCGCGCGTACACCCCACTCACGATCGGACGCGGAAGGAAGAGGATCAGCGCCGAGGACACCGCGAAGATCGCGGTGAGGATGTCGCCCGTCTCGTACACCGCCCGATGGGGACGGTGAGCGGCGTCGAGTTCGCTGAGGAAGCTGTTCAGCGGGTCGAGCGGACTCGACCAGAAGAACTCGAGCACCCACGAGGAGTAGCAGATGCCGGCCAGTGCGATGAGGATTCCCGCGGTGATACGGCGGGTCGTCGACAACGATGGCATTCGATCAGATTAGTCCACCGAAGAAGGGGCGCCTCACGCCTTACCCCGCTACTCACCCCTGCTGCGACCTGTGCACATTCACGACGACATCGCATGGCGCGCGTCGACGCTCGTGCGGGTCCTCGTGACCAACGCGGGTGTAGTGCGCTTCAGGGTGCGCTCGAGGTCGTCGGCGCGTCCCGAGGACAACAATCGTGCGCGCGCGTCCGAAGCGGTGTCGGGGATGATGACGAGCACATCGTCGTTACGCGCGAGGTCGGCGATATGGTCGGCCAGGATGTCGACGACAGAGTCCTCGTCCGGCGCACGCAGTTCGACCAGGTGGTCGAGGGGGTGAAACCGCCGCCACTCCGCGGCGAAGTCATCGTGCCCGCGAGTCGATTCCCCGTCGGTAGCCCCTTCTCTTGCGTCACCGTCGATGACGACGTGCAGCGCCATGACCTCGCGACCGAATGCGCGTGCAGCGTGCAGCGCGTCGTTGGTGGCACAGCACAGCGGTGACGAGACGGGTACGACGGCGAGGCCCTGGCCGGCGAAGGAGTGTCGACGGTGTTCGCCGGGGTGTGACGTGTCGGCGGCTGTGCGAATGTCGAGTTCCCGTGTGCGTCGATAACTTCTGGCCAGCAACTCCATCGCTGCCACGAGCAGTGCCAGGACGAGGATGACCCAGAGTGAACCCTCGCCGGCTTTCATCACGGTGAGGACCACGGCCGCCACGGCTGTGAGCACGGCGCCGAAGCCGTTGAGAGCCGCGCGTCGTCGCCAACCGTGTGAACGCGTCACCGACCAGTGACGCACCAGCCCGACCTGCGCGAGCGTGAAGCCGATGAACACGCAGATGGCGAACAACGGGACGAGGGCATTGACGTCTCCACCCGAGACGACGATCAGTAGCGCGGATGCCCCCGCGAGGATCAGCACCCCGTTGCGGTACACGCCGTTGCGAGTCCTGCGGGTGAGCCGATGCGGTAGGTGATCGTCGCTCGCAACAACTTTCATCAGTTGCGGCAACCCGCCGAATGACGTGTTCGCAGCCAGAGCGAGCAGCACGATTGTGGCTATCTGCACCACGTAATACATTGCGCCGCGGCCGAATACGCTCTCTGTCAGTTGTGACAGCACGGTGACGCCTGCCTGCGGGTGGATGTGCAGACGCTCCACGAGGGCGGCAATGCCGAGCATCATCGCACCGAGGAGTACACCGAGCGCCACCTCCGCACGCTGCGCGCGACGGATCCGATTCTCTCTGAACTGCGGCGTCGCATTGGCGATGGCTTCGACTCCGGTCAAAGCCGCACAGCCGTTGGAGAATGCCTTGAGTACCAACAGGATTCCGATCGTGCCGACGGTCTGTGAGTCGACCTGCGGGCACTGTGGTTGCCGCCGCTGACGAGGCCGACGACAATCACCGACGCGATGCTCACCACGAACACAACGGTCGGGGTGATGAAAGCCCTGGCGCTGCTGACGATTCCGCGCAGATTGACGGCTGTGATCAGTGCGAGCACCGCGAGCGCGATCCAGACGGTGTAGCGCCCAGCGGAGGGAAATGCGGACGTGAGTGCGGCGGTTCCGGCAGTCACCGATACGGCAACGTTGAGGACATAGTCGATCACGAGCGACGCCGCGGCGACCAATGATGCGCGGCGCCCGAGATGGGCTTTCGCGACAGCGTAGGCGCCGCCACCGTCGGGGAACGCGGCGATCAGTTGTCGATAGGAGAGCACCAACACCGCCAGGAGTACGACGATCGCGGCGCTGACGGGAAGCGTGAGTCCCAACGCGTTGCCACCTGCCGCGGCGAGTGCGAGGACGATTGCCTCGGGCCCGTAGGCGACCGACGCCATCGCATCCAACGAGAGAGCTGCCAGCCCCGTCGTCGCGGTCAGGCGACGCTTGTCGCGTTGAGGTGAAGCTTTTGGCTGGTCAGCCGAGGAGTTCGACAATGATGTCTCGTCGCGCGCCCATGCTCGCGTAAGTGTTCCGGGTAATGCCACGAAGGACGTTGTATCGCTGGTGGATGGGTGCGCGAGCGTCTCTGACGCGAATTTGACGCCGACCGGGCGGTTCTTGACGTAGCTCTACCGCAGACTGCTTCTTACCCCAGACCGGCTTCTTACCCCTGACCACTGTCGCCCGGCGCGGCGCGTGTCAGGCGGCGTGACGGTCGGCGGCGCGAACATCGGCGAGCAATCCGCCGGGATCGACAACCATGATCACGGGTCCGAGGGTGTCGCTCGCGCGCTCGATGACCGCGTCGATCTGCGTCGGATCTGCGGGATCGGCGATGACCGTCACGACCCGATCGCGCACGGCCGCATCGACGTAGGGGACGAGATCGTGACCACGGGTCCCTGCGATGGCGAGGTTCTTCCCCCGATCGAGAATCTGTCGGGCGAGCGAGTGAGCTCGAACGCTGCCGTCCATGATCAGCACGACGGTGTCGGCGTGCGCGGTGCGGATGACTGATGGTTGGTGAGTGATCGTTGTCATGTCACCATCACAGTCGCCGACGCTGCCACCGTGATGGGCGGACGCTGGCAGTCGGCTGGGACCATTGGTCGTGGCCGCATATGCTGGGCCGCCATGAGCACGATGATCGACGACGATGCGCGCTGCCCGTGCGGAACCGGTCTGACCTTCGCCGAGTGCTGCGGGCCGATCCTGCGCGGAGAGCGTCGTGCCCCGACTGCCGAAGCGTTGATGCGATCCCGATTCACCGCGTTCGCCGTCGGCGACCGAAATCACCTGCTGCGCAGCTGGCATCCCGACACCCGACCGGGCGACCTGGAACTCGATGACGGCATGCGGTGGCTGCGTCTCGACATCGAATCGGTGAACGGCGGCGGTCCTTTCGATACGACAGGCACGGTCGAATTCACGGCGTTCTATCGGGCCGATGGACGTCGAGGGCAGATGCACGAACTCTCGACATTCAGCCGATTCGACGGCTCCTGGGTCTACGTCGACGGGACGGTCGAGTAGCGCAGCTTGGCCCCTGCAGTGCGTCCGGGAGAACCGGTGCATACAAGCCGTGCACATAGGCGCTGGTCAGCGCACGAGCACCCGCCTGGTCGCATTTGTGGCAATTGATCAACCTGAATTGATCAATATAGATTGATGATTATGCCTGAACGCGATGCCACCACGCAGTCGGCGACCCTCGACGATGCCACAGTCGAGGTGGCGGCCGAGTTCCGGATCATCCTCGGATCGCTGTTGCGCAGACTGCGGCAGCATCGTGCGACCGACGATCCGAGCGCTCCCGAAACGGCTGTGCTCGCGCGTCTCGAGCGGGAAGGTCCGGCGACGGCGGCGCAACTGGCGCGCCGCGAGAACGTCAGCCCACAGTCGATGGGTGTCACTGTGTCTGGGCTGCAGGGGCGTGGGTTTGTCAGTCGCGCAACAGATCCCGAAGATGGACGACGAATCGTGCTGGCATTGACCGATGCTGGGGCCGAGGCGCTGCGTGGTCGTCGCGGTCAACGGACGCGAGCGATCGCGGAGGCGATGGGCCAGGTGCTCGACGACGACGAGATCGCGCAACTCCGAGACGTCATGCCGCTACTCGACCGGCTCGCGGACGCGCTGTGAGCGCGGCGTCGACGACCCTAACGCCGGTAGAGCAAGAACCCGACTCGCGATACCGATGGGTGGCGCTCTCGAATACGACTGCGGCCGTGTTCATGTCGGCTCTCGACGGCTCGATCGTCATCATCTCCCTACCCGCGATCTTCAGGGGCATCGGCCTCGACCCGCTCGCACCTGCCAACATCGGGTTCCTGCTGTGGATGATCATGGGCTACCGGCTCGTCCAGGCTGTCGCCGTGACCACACTGGGTCGGCTGGGCGATATGTTCGGCCGCGTCCGCATCTACAACATGGGATTCGCGGTGTTCACCGTCGCGTCGATCCTGTTGTCGTTCGACCCCTTTCACGCAGCGAACGCAGCGATCTGGCTGATCGGGTGGCGGGTGTTGCAGGCCCTCGGCGGCTCGATGCTGACCGGAAACTCAGCGGCCATCCTGACCGACGCGTTCCCTCCCGACAGACGCGGGTTCGCGCTGGGGCTCAATCAGGTTGCTGCACTGGCGGGGCAGCTCACCGGGCTGGTTCTCGGAGGTCTGCTTGCAGCGTGGGATTGGCGGGCGGTCTTCTGGGTCAACGTGCCCGTCGGCCTGTTCTTCACCGTGTGGGCCTACCGCAAACTTCGTGACAGCGGCGAACGCCATCCCGGAAGGATCGACTGGCTGGGCAACGGGAGCTTCGCGATCGGACTGTCGTCGTTGCTGATCGCCATCACGATAGGCCTACAGCCCTACGGCGGTCACACGATGGGATGGACCAACCCGGTCGTGGTGGGTCTGCTCGTCGCAGGAGTGCTGCTGCTCGTCGGATTCGTGATCGTCGAACGTCGTGTCGCCGAACCGATGATCGAACTCTCACTGTTTCGAATCCGACCGTTCGTCGCCGGAAACGGTGCGGCACTGTGTGCCTCGTTGGCGCAGGGCGGCCTGCAGTTCGTGTTGATCATCTGGCTCCAGGGGATCTGGTTGCCGGTCCACGGATACGACTACGCCGACACACCTCTGTGGGCGGGAATCTTCATGCTGCCCTTGACAATCGGCTTCTTCATCTCGGGTCCGTTGACCGGTGCGATGAGCGACCGGTTCGGTGCCCGCGGCTTCGCGACGGTCGGCATGGTGTTGTTCGGGGCGAGCTTCGTCGGCTTGTTGTTCTTGCCGATCATGTTCCCTTACTGGGCGTTTGCGCTGTTGATCGCTCTGAACGGGATAGGTACAGGCATGTTCACCGCGCCCAACACGTCGTCGATCATGAGCAGCGTTCCGGCTCGCTACCGTGGCGTGGCGTCCGGGATGCGCGCGACATTCCAGAACACGGGTACCGCGCTGTCGATCGGTGTGTCCTTCTCGCTGATGATCGTCGGACTCTCGGCGACGCTGCCGGATGCGTTGTCCACGGGGTTGCAGGGGCAGGGAGTTCCGGCGGGAGTGGCGACGGACGTCGCGGAGCTTCCACCCGTCGCGTCGCTGTTCTCGGCGCTGCTCGGCGTCAACCCGATCGAGCACCTTCTCGCAGGGACCGGTGTGCTCACCCAGGTCACCGACGGACAACGTGCGACCCTCACCGGCCATACCTTCTTCCCGGAACTGCTCTCCGGGCCGTTCCACGACGGACTGGTCGTCGTGTTCTGTGTGTCCATCGTGTTGTCGATCTGCGCTGCCACGGCGTCGCTTCTCCGCGGTAAGCGTCAACCAGCGGTCACGCAAGAGCGTGTCGGGTGAGCCAGTCGATCAGCGGCGCGGTCGTCCGCCAGTCATCCCGCACGCGGTCGACCAACTCCGGCGTATGGATCACCGCGTCGAACCCGTAGGGGTGTGACACGGTGAACGTCTTGTGTCGCAGCAGTTCGATGCGCGGGTGTCCCGGGTCCCAGCCTCGTGGTGCGGTTTTGAGACGACCTCCGCCCACCTCCCAGCCGGTCGCGGTGAGGTCGGCGACGATCTGTTCGAGTTCGCGGCCACGTCGATCATCGTCGATGGCTGTGCGCATCGCGGACAATCGCTCGGCGGAAGCGTCGTAGAAGCCGGCACCCACCATGACGCCCGGTGCACCGATCTGCACGTAGTAGCCGGTCGCCGGTGCCACGGCAACGTAGGCACCCTGGTGGGTCTTGTAGGGCGACTTGTCTTTCGAGAACCGGACGTCGCGGTAGGGGCGGAACAGCTTCGCTTCACCGAACTCGTCGGCAAGTGCGTCGGTCAGCTCACGCATCGGTGCGGCCACAGCGCTCTGATATGTCTGCTTGTGTTGTTCCCAGAAAGCCTTGCTGTTGTCGACCTCGAGGTCGTCGTAGAAATCGAGGGCGGCCTCGGGGAAGCCCTGAAAAGACATGTCCCGAGGGTACGACTCGCCGCGCCGGATCGAGGCGAACGTGTTCTATGACGATCGATGAAATGGCACGATGAAGGGGATGACGCAGCTGACGTACGAAGAGTTCGGCCGCCGGTTCTTCGAGGTCGCCGTGACCGAAGAGCGGGTGGGGTCGGCGTTCTCCTCCATTACGGGTGGATCTTTCGACGTCGGGCCCATCCCGTCCGGCCCCGGTGGGCTCGCTCGCGTGACCGCGCACGTCGAGATCGGCGAGCCGCGTATCGCGCGCAATGTCGGCGAACTGATCACGTTCACCGTTGAGATCATGCTGACCATCGGTCTCGTCGTGGATCTGCGAGTCGATCGCATCAAGTACGACGTCGACGGGCTGATCACACTTCCGTTGACCGTTCGTGCCGCCGAGCCGCTGGAGTTGCGGATCGACGTCACTCCGCCGCGGCCGAAAGACGTGATCGTGGGCGTCGCGTCACACAACCTGCGTGGCGAATTCATTCGTGCCGTCGGTCAGGTCGACACCGAAATCAAGCGCTTTGTCGCCCAGCACGTGGCGGAAGAGATCGACAAGCCCGAGGTCAAAGCTGCTCGCATCATCGACGTCGGTGCCGAACTCGGTCGGGCCTTCGAAAATATGTGACCTGTCGAGAATGTGGGTACGAATCACTCACTTCTTGGTGAGCGACGACTCCTTGTGTGCGGCCTGCGATCCGGTCTTCGACGATTCGACAATCCAGTACGGGTCGTCGTCGCTTGCATTGAACTTCTGACCGTCGAAGGTGAATGGCGATGTGCGCTTTTCCTTCGCGTGCCCATGCGTCGGTCCCTGGGACGTATTCCATTCGACGGTGTCGTTCTTGTTGATTCCCATGAGTCGAGCATGCGCGCTCACCGACGCCGACGGCGCTCGTCGACGTGGGTGACGCGTGCTCGATACGTCGCCGACCACCGATCGATACAGGGTCACGGTCAGGTCGCGGCGACCTGTCCGAAGGCGATGGAGTCCAGCGTGAACTGCCGTACGCGTCCAGCGACATTCGCTTGACACATCGAAAACAGCGGCTCGGAGAACTCCTCACCGAGCACCACGTCGACGGGGCCGACGTGGCCCGTCAGACGGACGCGGATCCGCCCATCGACGTGTGTGACGTCGATCGGCGCGAACGAGTCGATGCGGTCATCTCCGGTCTCGACACGGGCGAAGTGCTGTGCGGCCTGCACGGCGTGGGGGAGTGACGTACGTCCACGCAGCAGTGAATCCACAAGGCGCCCTTGGGTGTACAGCTCGACGATGGACGCTGGGTCGAC
Organism: Gordonia sp. 852002-10350_SCH5691597; assembly: GCF_001665715.1. Taxonomy (NCBI): domain Bacteria; kingdom Bacillati; phylum Actinomycetota; class Actinomycetes; order Mycobacteriales; family Gordoniaceae; genus Gordonia; species Gordonia sp. 852002-10350_SCH5691597. The sequence continues at coordinate 19,524 of NZ_LZMO01000088.1, read as the reverse complement.
GGCGGTGTCGAGTCGTCCGTAACAGAGACCATGCGGAAGGATCAGCCCTGTCGCGGCGAAGCGGTCACCACCGAGGTGTGAACACTCCCACGTCCACTCCGGATACGCCGACGCGATCGATGCTGTCGCGGCCCGACCCCGAACTGCACAGCACTGGTCATGCTTACCGTGCGCGCACACTGCGACGAGAGGTTCGGTCGATGGAGCACCGTCGGACCCGTCGAGCGCGAGGTCGAGATAGCCTGCGGGACCGTCGACTTCGCCAGCGTGCACGCTTTCTGCTCCCGGCGTGGAGTCCACGATGAACCAACGCCACCGTGGTGCTTGCGGTCGGCGTCCCGGTCGTCGAATCGCGACAATCCGCATGCGCTGCTTCTCGACCCGACGCACGATGCTCAGACCGAGGTCGGGGTCGATGATGGACGGCGATTGCAGGAACGCCGAATGTCCCCACGCACCACCGAGTTCGAGCAGGACCCACAACGTTCCCGCCGAGGCTGTGCCGTAGATCGGATCACCGCGCTCCGCGGATTGCACGCTACACGGAGGACGACGGGTCATCCGGTTGGAACCGATCCACTCTCGAGAACGACGACGCCCTCACGAAGCAGTCTGCGAATCAGCACGAGGCTGTCGGCGGCGTCGAGTCCCGGTAGTTCACCCGCGGTGACGGTGGCTCCGGATACTGCGGCCTCGAGTGCCTCTGTGCAGTAGTCGGGGAAGCTGATGGTCCGATCGGGAAGGCGAATCTCTGTGCGCTGCAACGCACGACGGACTTCGACGACGAGGCCGTGGCGTCGACTCACCGTCGTGTGTTCGGTGAGTGAGTTGACTGCGTCGAGTGTGGCGAGCGGTCGAACTGCCACGGGTCGGGTTCGCTCGGCGTGGATCGTCGACAACCGCGCGGCGGTACTCTCGGCCAGATCTGTTGTGTTGGCCTGCAATACGTCGATGACGGCGGCAATTGTCTTGGCTGCCAGCGCCGCTGACTCGTCGGGATCGGTGAAGTCGGTGCCCATCGGGAGCGCGGTGCGTAGCGATTCGACCGTCCCGAGTTGGTCGACGACCGTCCGGACCAGATCGAAGGCAGTGACAGCCGATACCCCGACCGTGAGATGAATCGACGTGTGGCCGAGAGCTTCTGCCGAGTGGAGCCATCCGCGCGGAAGGTACAGGGCGTCGCCGGGTTCGAGGACGGTGTCGATCACCGGCTCTTCGTGACTGCGCGCCTCGATGGCATCGCGGTGGTCGGTCCAGGGTTGGTCGGCGAGGGGATCGGTGTGAACCGGGGAGTGAACCCGCCAATGCTTGCTGCCGGAGATCTGCAGTACGAAGACGTCGTGCACGTCGTAGTGGGGATCGAAACCGCGGTTTGCGGGTGGGGTGATGTAGGCGTTGGCCTGTACCGGGTGTCCGAGGTCGTCGACCATCCCGCGCACAAAGTCGATGATGGGCGGCCACAGTCGGTGCAACCCCTGTAGAACGATCGTGGCACCAGAGGCGAACTGCGCCAGCACTTTTGCCGAATCGACCTGATCGGGCATCTCTGCACCGAAACCGGCCGGCCCGAGGTAGTTCTCTTTGCCTACCAGGCCGCCTTCCTTGGCCATCCGGATGAACGGTGCACGCACCCCGCGCTCGGCGATCAACTCGTCGACGCTGCGCGGCGAGAGAAGATCGTCGAAGTCGCGGGGGAGCGCGTCCGATCTGCTGAGCAGAGGACGCCGACCCCAGTGATCACGCGCGAACGTGTCGGGGTCGATGGCGATGCAGCGGCTCAGCATTGTCGTCACTCAGGCGGTGCCGTCTGCCCCGCCGTCGTGTCCATCGGGGTTGGAGCCGCCGTCGGCTGGTCCTTCGCCGGGTGAGGCGGTGCCGTCTGCGCCGCCGTCGTGTCCGCCGGGGTTGGAGCCGCCGTCGGCTGGTCCTTCGCCGGGTGAGGCGGTGCCGTCTGCGCCGCCGTCGTGTCCGCCGGGATTCGAGCCGCCATCGGCAGGACCTTCGCCCCCTGGGCTGGAGGTGGTGATGTCGTCGTCGTCGAGTGCCATGGGTAAACCCTTTCCTCGTTGGGAGTCACTCGGTTGGGGACTCCACACTCCACTATGTCGACATGTGACGCTCTTGACGAGGATTCGTCGACGAGGGTCGAAGTTCGTTACTGCGCCGAGATGGCGGTTCCTGCAAGGTCACGATGATTCGAACGTGACACGCTGTAGCGATGGATCTCTGGTTTGAGGCCGCTCGTGACACCGCTGATCGATGCTGGGACGGCATTCTCGCCACGCTCGACGGCGTGGCCGACGCCGACCTCAACAGCAGACTGCCGGTCGCAGGCTCCAACGCGCCGTACGCGATTGTCCACCACTGCATCGAGATGACCCGCTGGTGGCTGGGAACATTCGGCTGCGGATTGGACCTGCCCCGTGATCGGTCGGGGGAGTTCGAGGCCACCGGAACGCGCGACGATCTCGTCGTGCGTATCGCGCAGGTCCGCGCCGACGTGGATGTGTGGGCGACGCGTATGTTGCGCAACGGAATTGCGGGCCGCGATGCACGCGGAACACGCGCGAATGTCGACCTCGACACCGTTACGCCGCAGTGGGTTGTGCTGCATGTCGTACACGAGCTTGCCCAGCACCTGGGCCAGCTGCAGGTAACGCGCGATTTGTTGAGCGCCTGAATCAGTACCGCGGATTCTGCTTGAGTCCGAATCGCGGACAACTGGTCGATCAGCCTGTCCGTCATCGGTTCTCGATAGCTCGAAAGTATCTTCGACTTTTCCTCGACGTTTGTCCGTATCGTCGGGTAGTGTAGAACACATATTCGATACGACGTGGGGCGGGGGTGGCGGCACGTGAACAGCAACAGCGACAGCGGGAATGGCCGTGCGCCTTCGGCGCACTGGCGGGCGCAATGCCCACCAGCGACACCCTGCGCCTCAGCGCGCGGGTCGACATCCAATGGAACCTCGCTGATCCACCCGACCCCGACCCGTCCGCAGACCCCGACGCGCCAACAGGTCCGGCCCCACCAGCCAGCCTCTGGTGGCTCGGCGACGTCGACCCACCCGGAGGCGTCGACCCACCCTTGGCCGACGCCTCCTGACCACCGCGTCACCTGACCGACGTGCCAACCCGGCCGGCGCACCCATCCGCTAGCCCGGGCGGACCGTCGAATCCGGTTGCGCCGCAACCCGTCCACACCCCGCCACCACACCCCGGTGGCGGGGCAGACGTGATTGCCCTGCGGGCAGGTCCGAAAGCGTCCGAATAGACGGAGTGTGGTCAGATGCCGTCCACGGTCACATATTCGGCGTTGGCAGCGCCGTTCGATGACGTCGCGATCGCCGTCACGAGTGCGCCGTACGGGATGCGCCACGCGGAGTGTTGTCGCGTGAGCTCAGCCGCGGGAATCTCGATCGAGGCTGTGAAGCTCGATCCCTCGCGGTCGACCGGAACAGCATCTCCGTCGACGAAGACCTGCAGCAGGTCGGCGTCGGACGAGCCCGAGACCTCGATGACGGCCACCTGCGCATCGCGTCGAGCGGACGCTGTCAGTTCGAGCGCGGGGACGTCGCCGTCGGACACGACGCCTGGGCGTCTCAGCGGTGGCAGCTCCGGCGTCGACGGCGGAGCGGTGCGGCGTCGAGAGGCGTGCTCGTAGGCCCAGCCGTAGGCGAGAAGTGCGTTGTCGTCGTAGGCGCGCCCGGCGAATGTCAGGTTCACGGGCATTCCGATGTCACTCATCGCGCCCATCGTGACGTTGACAGTCGGAATGCCGTAGTGACGGATCATGGTGTTGCCGGTCGACACCCACACCCCGTTTGCCATGGCACGTTCGTGCGATGCCGCATTGATGTCGGCGTCTGCAGGTCCGACGTCGAGCGCAGAAGGGAACACCAGCGCGTCGAGGCCGAGTTCGTCGAGCCACTCCTCCAAGTCGACACGACGCAGTTCCTCGAGCCCGCGGACGCCCTCGGCCAGATCCGGGATCTCATCGAGCGTTGGGATTCCGAGTGCGGCGCGCTCTGGGTACTCGCTGATGTCCAGGTTGTACCGCGCGTAATACCCGTGCAGCTCATCGGGAATCGCGCCGTCGGGCAGCGGGAAGATCAACGACCCCTCGACGTCGGCGAGGCGGTTCAGTGCGGGGTCGCCGTTGGCCTGCAAGAAGTCGTTCCACGACCAGACGGTGAGGTCCCACATCTCGGCGTCGAAGAATCCCTCCGGCAGGATTCCGCGGGCATAGCCGTCGCGGGCGTCGGGTCGGTCGAGTTCGTAGTTGGTCAGGGCGGGGAAGTCGACGTCGACCACTTCGGCGCCCGCTGCCTCCAGATCTTCCCGCGCGCGGTTCCACAGATCGATGACCGAGGGTCGTGGTGTGATCGGCCAGCCCGCGTCGGGGTCGTCTCCCAGGATGATTCGGGGTATCCCGAAACGCTTGCCTCGCAATGCATTGTCATCGCGGAGTTCCAGATACGACTCGGGCCGCACCGACGACGCTGCGGGCAACTCCACCCACGGCTGCGTGCGCCAGAAGTCGCCTCGGGTGTCGGCGTCATCGGCGACGAGAACATCGAGCAGTGCGAGCATATCGTCGACCGTACGTGTATGCGGCACAACGACATCCATTGTTGGTGTCAGAGGCCAGTTGCCGCGCACCGAGATCACGCCGCGCGACGGCGTGTACGCGACGAGCGCGTTGTTCGACGCGGGGGAGCGGCCACTCGACCACGTTTCCTCGCCGAGGCCGAAAGCCGCCAGGCTCGCAGTCGTCGACGCACCGGAACCGTTCGACGAGCCGGACAGGTACGCGGCCGCGAGATAGTCACTGTTGTAAGGACTCTCGGCCCTCCCGTATACGCCACGCTGCATACCGCCATTGGCCATCGGAGGCATGTTGGTGAGACCGAGGCAGATGGCTCCGGCGCTTCGCAGGCGTTCAACGGCAAATGCGTCTGAACCCGCGACAAGATGTGCGAACGCCGGCGACCCCGACGCCACGGTGAGGCCCTTCACCCGGTAACTGTCCTTCGCGGTGTACGGGATGCCGTCGAACGGCCCGTACGCCTCGCCACGGGCACGGCGTTCGTCCGATGCGCGCGCTTCGTCGAACATCGTCGGATTGAGAACGGGAATCGCGTTGAGCGTCAACCCATGTCGATCGTATCGACCGATGCGATTCAGATACCCGCAGACGAGTTCGACGCTGGTGACCGCGCCTGATTCCAGCGCGGCACTCAGTTCGGATATCGATGCCTCCACCAGTGGTGGGGTTTGTGCCGGGGACGTCATGACGTGGCGCCGACGGCCGGTTGTTGCTGGGTGATGCAGTGGATTCCACCGCCGCGCGCCAGGATCTCGCGGGCGTCGATGGTCACCACACGCCGGCCGGGGTAGACCGACGCCAGGATCTCGGCTGCGCGCGCGTCGGCCTCCGGTTCACCGTAACCACATGCGACGACACCACCATTGACGACGAGGTGGTTGATGTAGCTGTAGTCGACGAAGCCCTCGGAGTCCCGGATCGTTTCGGGAGCGGGCAGATCGACGATGTTCCACGATCGCCCGGCTGCGTCGGTGGTGCCTTCGAAGAACCCGCGCAAACCCTTGGTGACTGCGTGGTCGGGATGGTCGGGATTCGGCTGATGGTGGAGCAGCAGCGTCCCGGGGGAGGGGATGGTCGCGACCATGTCGACGTGACCGCGCGTGCCGAACCGCTCGTAGTCGCGGGTCAGACCGCGGGGGAGCCAGATGACCTTCCGTGCGCCGATCGTGCGCTCGAGCTCGGCTTCGATCGTCTCGCGCGTGGCGTAGGGATTGCGGTAGGGGTCGAGTTGGACGGTCTCGGTGACGAGTACGGTGCCCTCGCCGTCGACGTGGATGGCGCCACCCTCCTGGACGAGCATCGAGCTGACAACGGGGACACCAGCCCGGCCCGCGACCACGCGCCCGATCTGACGATCGTTGGTCCACTCAGCCCACTCCTGTGCGCCCCAACCGTTGAACGTCCATGTGACAGCGCCGAGTTGGCCGGCGTCGTCGATGACGAAGGTCGGTCCGATGTCGCGCATCCACGAGTCGTCTAGCGGTGCTTCGACGATCTCGATCTCCTCCGAGAGCAGGGCGCGCGCACGCGTCGTCTCGGTCGGGTCGACGACCATGATGACCTTCTCGAACTGCGCGACCGTATTGGCAACCTCGCTCCACGCGGCGTACGCGGTCTCGGCGTCGGCCGCGCTCTCGGCGAGGGTGGTGTTGATCCGTGGAAACGCCATCCACACACGCTCGTGGGGGGCCGTCTCGGCGGGCATTGTCCAGGACATATCGGTGCCTTTCGTTATTGATCGAACAATCAATAACTAGAACGGTAAGGGGTGTGGGCCGGGTCGTCAAGCGGAACGAGCAAATTATTGATCTTGTGATCAATAGCGGTTGACTCCATGATGGCCAGGCACGATGATCGCTGAGTGATGGTCTCGAAGAGTCGGACGCGTGCACCCCGCAAGTCGCCTGAGGAACGGGCCGACGAAATCCGCTCCGCCGCGTGTCAGGTCGCTCGTGTCGATGGGCTTCCGGGGCTGACGTTGAGGTCTGTCGGCGCACAGGCAGGCGTTGCACCTGCGCTCGTCGCGCATTACGAGCCGAGTATGGACGAGCTCGTCGCGTCGACATTCGAGGCAATCACGAGCGCCGAGGTCGACGAGATCGCCGAACTCATTGCCGATGATCCGAACGCGACGTCGAAGCTGAGGAACTTGATTACGACGCTGACCGAGCCTGGCCGCGACGACGTCACGATCGTCTGGGCCGACGCCTTCAGCCTCGGCAGGGTCAATCGCCCTCTCGCCGCGGCTGTTCGGGATGTGATGGGTCGGTGGCAGTCACTGGTGTCAGAGCTCATCATCGAGGGTGTCGACGCGGGTGAGTTCGTCACCGACGATGCGGCCGACGTCGCGTGGCAGTTCCTCGGAATGATCGACGGCGTGAACTCGCACGCACTGGTGCACTACGCGGGTGCTCCCGACAGAGGGCGTCTCGTTCGACGCGCGATGGAGAACGAGCTCGGCCTCGAACGCGGCACTCTGCAGCCGGGCGGGGGACAGCAGGGCGGTGCAGTAGGGCGTAGGGCGGGGCAGTAGGGCGGGGGACAGCAGCGCGGGCTAGAACATCACAGCTGGTTGAGCCTGCCCGACAGTCGTTCGACCGTCCGAAACAGCGCGGCGTGATCGAGGTCGCCGTCGCCGTTGGCCCGCGCCGACGCCATGAGCGTCGCGACGAGGGAGCCGATCGGAAGAGCCAATCCTGCCTCACGAGCGGAAGCGGTGACGATCCCGAGATCCTTGTGGTGCAAGTCGATTCGCGCTCCCGGTGTAAAGTCTCTGTCGATCATCCGGTGTGCCTTGTGGTTGAGCACAGTCGACCCCGCGAGTCCTCCGCCGAGGACGTCGACCGCTGCCGTGGTCTGTACCCCGTTGGCCTCGAGGTAGACGAGTGCCTCGGCGAGTGCGGCGATATTGGCGGCCACGATCAGTTGATTGGCCGCTTTGACCAATTGTCCACTGCCGCTTGGGCCTACGTGTACGACGGTCGAACCGACAGCACGCAAGAGGGGTGATGCGGCATCGAATGCCTTTTTCGAGCCGCCGGCCATGATCGACAGAGTGGCATTGACCGCGCCCTCTTCGCCGCCCGACACCGGTGCGTCGAGGAATGTGTAGCCGTGCGCCGAGGCATCGTCGGACAACCGGACCGCGACGTCGGGTCTGATGGTCGAGAAGTCGACGATGACCGTGCCAGGATTGGCATGTGTGAACACGCCATCGGGCCCAGTCAGCGCCTGCTCGACATCGGGGGAGTCGGGGAGCACGGTGGCAACGATGTCGGCATCGGCGACCGCTTCCGCGATGGACTGTGCCGCGGTTCCACCGGCGTCGATGAGTGCAGCGGCCTTCGACGCTGTGCGGTTGTAGCCGACGACGCGATGCCCAGCGCGTACCGTGTTGATCGACATTGGACTGCCCATCACGCCGAGTCCGATGAACGCGATGGTTGCCATGAGGGTGCTCCTCCGTGGTGTGGTGATATGAATGCCGTTGTGTTTCAGTGTGCGCCGTTGGTGAACGCCGCGAGCCACGCGATCGGGTCGGCCAGTGTCTGTCGATACTCGAGACTGATCCATCTCGGATACCCGGCTTCGTCGAGCGTGTCGAGATGTCGCGCGAAGTCCATTGTGCCCGTGCCTGGTTCGCCGCGGCCAGGGGCGTCGGCGATCTGCACATGGCCGATCCGGCCGGTGTGGCGCGAGAGCACGTGGTCGAGATCGTCGCCATTCGTCGACAGGTGATACAGATCGGCGAGGAGTGCGACGTTGTCTATCCGGTGCTCGCGTCGAACGGCGTCGGACACTGCGAGCGCATCGTCGGCAAGGCGGAGCGGATAGTCCGGGAGCGCACTGAGTGGTTCGAGGAGGATCTGTGCGCCGATCGTCGCAGCGGCACGAGCCGCGACGGCAAGGTTGTCGACTGCCAGTGAGTCTTGTTCGGCCACATCGAGTCCTGCCATGCGGTTGCCGTAGAGCGCATTGAAACCGACGGTGCGCAGTCGTGCGCCGATGCCGACCGCAACGTCGATGCTCTCGACGAACTCGCGCGTCCTGGGCGGATGCGACAGCAGCCCGCGCTCGCCCGCCGCGAGATCACCCGCGGCGAGGTTGAGGTGGGTGAGACGTACCCCGGCGTCGTCGATTGCCGACACGAACTCGTCGACCTCTCGATCGGCAGGGACGGCGTCGTCGAATGGCCACCAGAATTCGACGGCGTCGAAGCCCGCATCTCGCGCTGCCTGCGGTCGACGCAGCAGCGGTAGGTCGGTGAACAGCATCGAGCAGTTCACGGTCAGCCGTTGGGGGTTCATCGTGGCTACCTCGTGTGGGCTCAACTCGGCTGGCGTGACGTTGCTCACGACTGTTCCACCGCCGTTGGTGGGCGTCTCATGAACAACTAGCCTTGCTGAGGTTGTCAAGGCCAATCTAACGGTGTCGGTGTCGCCACCCTTACCGAGGGACTTGCTGTCCGTACTCGGCGCGGCCTGAGTTCGTGGCTGTCGACCGTTTAGTAGAGTTTGCCTCCGCTGCCGGGCAGAGACCGCGTGCGGCCAGGGTGTTCCGCGTATCGTGCTGCCATGCGACGGTGGAGGGTCCTGCTCATACTCAGCGCTGCGCAGTTCATCATGGTGCTCGACACCACGGTCATGAACGTGTCGGTGTCGCAGGTCGTCGCCGACCTCGGCACGACGTTGACCCAGGTTCAGCTCGCGATCACGCTGTACACCCTGGTCATGGGATCGTTCATGCTCTTCGGTGGTCGCCTCGGCGATATGTTCGGCAGGCGGAGGATCTTCGCCATTGGCCTCATCGTGTACGGAATCGGTTCGCTGATCACGGCATTCAGTCAGAACATCGGCATGCTCTTGTTCGGGTGGTCCTTTGTCGAGGGAGCCGGAGCGGTCATGGTGATTCCGGCGATCATCTCGTTGACGGCGTCGAACTATTCGGGTCGCGATCGCGCGACCGCCTACAGCGCACTCGGTGGTATCGCCGCAGCCGGCGCGGCGGCCGGTCCGTTGATCGGGGGATGGGTGACCGAAGCACTCACCTGGCGGGTGGTCTTCGCTGCGGAGACTGTGGTGTGCGTGCTCGTCGTGCTCGCGGTGCGGACCATCGCCGACGACGAGAAGGCCGAGTCGGGTCGGATGGACTGGATCGGCACCGCGTTGTCGGTGGCGGGGCTCGGCCTCATCGTGATCGCGCTGCTGCAGGCAGGCGTCTGGGGCTTCATCAGGCCGCGAGGTGCACTGACGATCGGCGACGTGAGAGTGACACCGTTCGGATTCTCGGTGGTGCCGTTCATGATTGCGCTCGGCGTCTTCGTGCTCATCGGTCTTGTGTCCTGGGAGCGTCGTGTCATCGAACGCGGCGACACGCCACTACTTCACCCCGCATTGCTTCGAAAACTGCAGCTGCGCAACGGATTGATCATGCTGCTCGCGCAGCAGACCATCATCGGCGGGATGTTCTTCATCATTCCGATCTACCTGCAGTACGCGCTGCAGATGAACGCGTTCGAGACGGGAGTGAAGCTCGCGCCCATGTCGGTGGCCATGTTGATCGCAGCATTCGCGAGCCCGAAACTGGCTGCGACGCAGTCGCCGCGGCGGATGGTCAGAACCGGTCTGGTACTCGTGATCGTCGGTTGTGTACTTCTGGTGACCACCATCGACCCCGAGCTCAACAATGTTGTGTTCGCCGTCGGCATGGCCATCTTCGGTGCCGGATTCGGTTTCATAGCAGCGCAACTCGGCAATGTGATCATGTCGTCGGTGGGTAATCGTGACCGTGGTGAGGCGGGCGGATTGCAGGGCACGGCCCAGAACATCGGGACATCGGTGGGTGTTGCGCTGCTCGGTGCGTTACTTGTTGCCGCGCTGAGCTCAGGTTTCAACACGGCAGCTCAGGCAGACTCGGCGATTTCGGCGCAGACAAAGAATCAGATCAGCGACGCGACGTCGAACGGCGTCGAAATCCTGGGTCGAGACCAGCTCGAGGTGGTCGCTCAGGAGCACGGTATCCCTGCGGGCGAGGTGTCGACACTTGTCGACGGCTACGTCGACGCGCAGCTGGAGGCGATCAAGATGGCGATCCTGCTGGCCGCCTTCTTGGCGCTGCTCGGACTTGTTGGCGCTCAACGACTTCCGGAAGTTCCCGGCGCCGAGTTGGGCAGCGAAGACCCGGCCGCGGTCGGAAAGTGATCACGTCTGACGGCTCATCTCAGGTGCCTTGAGGCTCATCTCAGGTGCGGAGTGTGCGCCCGCGAAGTGATCAGTCGTTGCTCGAATCCGAAGGGTTCGATCCCGTTCCGTCGTAGCTGATCATCCCGCCGTGATCCTGTGGCTTGTCGTGCTTGAGCTTGTAGATGAGCCCAATCACGCCGGCAACGACGAGCAGCGTGAAGAAGATGAATCCCATGGCAATCTCCAGCGGGCTGCGACGATGTGCGTCGATCTGCGCACATCGTCGAGAATACTGCTCCGGGAGGTCAGGGGTTGACCCCGCGCGATGCCAGCCACACCTGTGGGTTGATCTTTTGTCCGCTCTTGTCCCAGACCTCGTAATGCAGGTGGGGGCCGGTGGACTGTCCACGATTGCCGACGGTGGCGATCGTCTGGCCGACGTGGACCTTCTGGCCCGCCTTGACGAAGCTCTCGTTCACGTGTCCGTAGACGCCGGTCGTGCCGTCGTCCTGGCGAACACGAACCCACATCCCGAAGCCCGACGCCGGGCCCGATTCGAGGACGGTGCCGTCGGTGACGGCGTGGATCGGGGTGCCGACGCGGTTGGCAATGTCGACGCCGTAGTGATGCGACCCCCACCGTGAGCCGTACCCGGAGGTCACGGTGCCGGAGGTGGGTGCAACGGCACGCTTTTTGCCCGGGACTTGTGCATTCGGGGGCAATGCGTTGCGGGTGAGTTCCTCTAGCTGGGGTGGAAGCGTGATGTTCTCCGGCAGCTTGAGATTCTCGGGCAACTTGATGTTCTCGGGCAACGCCACGGTTGGTGCCGCGAGCTTGGGAGCCGGATTTGCGGCAGCCTGCGCTGCGCCGACGGACCCGAGGCCGATCGCTCCGGTGATCGCGGCGAGAGTGGCGGTCTTCAGCTTGAGGGTGTGCGCATTGCTGGGAGCTGCGCGGTGCTGACCACGGCTGGCGCGAGGTTGCGAGTCAAGGACCGCGCGCGTTGCGGTCGGGATCGAGTCACGGTCGGTCAATCGGTGGTGAGGCACTGCAATACGTCCGCTCTGGGGTTGGTAACGCTTTGATATCGGAATGGACACGGCGAGACTATCAGACGCGGGACTTGGGCGACATGTCGCGTTTGTCGGAGAGGTTCAGATTGGAGTGTTGTCGCAGGTCACACACGGTGGAGGGTGTCATGAATCGTTCGCGCGGCCCAGTCTGCTGGCGCACAACATCGAGGTGCTTGCCGACCTGACCGCGACGCCCGCCTCGATCGAGACAGGGCAGTAGGGGTTAGAGCCCGAGTTCGATCATCCGCTTCGTGATCCGGTCGTCGGTGGTCGCGATCGGTTCGCCAGTGGCCACCCAAGGGTCGCCTCCGAAGTAGGTAGCCATGATCTTCTCCGCCGTTCGAGTGGCGAGCGCCTGGGTGGTCAGGGTGGGGTTGGGTCCGCCGAGAGAATTGGCGAGAACGGAGTTGTCCGCGATGAATACCCGGTCGACGAATCGCGCCTCACCGCTGGGGCGGGTCACGGAGTTGCGGGCAGACTCGCCCATGCGCATCGACGAGTGCACGTGGAGGAGCAGGGGAGCCCAATCCAGCCGATACACCTTTCGTGCACCGGCTTTCCGTAGGAGCTGCGCCGCCTTCGTCGCGATGTACTCGCGATTGCGCCGGGTCGGCGCCGACCGTTTGCGAATGTCGATGTCGACTTTCGCGACAGCGCCGTGGGAGTCGGCCGGGAAAAGTGAAGGCACTATTCGGCAATCGGGCTCGACGTGGTCGTCGGTGATACACAGGACGTTCAGCATCCGGTCGATTCCGTGAGCCATGAAGTCGCGGAGTTCGTCGCCGGCCAGTCGTCCAGTGGGGCCGTCCCACGCGCCCCGCATCCCACGGCCGTTGGTGTACTGGCCGCGAATACCGCTGTTGGACAACGTCATCGTGAATGCCTGGATCGCCGGGGTGACGCCGGAGTTCTCCAAGCATCCATATCCGGGGAACTCGACCCGTGCACAAGAGTTGGCACCCCGCGTGTTGCCGGTGACCTCATCGAAAAGGCCTACCACCCAGTCGAACCAGTGGTCCGTGTGTCCGCGACCCACCCAGCCGTTCGGGTTCGGCAATCCACTGTTGAACCACAGCCGCGGGCTCTCGGTGGCGCCACCGGCCATCACCACGACCTCCGCGTCTTCACGGTGTCGCGCGCCAGTGACGTTGTCTCGCCATGTCACTCCGGTGGCGCGGACGCGTCCGCCGCGCTCCTCTGTGTGAATCTGCTCGACGAAGGACTCCGCACGCAACTCCATCGGCTTGCCGCCTCGGCGAACCGCATCGGCGGCGAGGCCGAGCGGAACGTAACTGTTGTCTGTGGATCGGCAGGCGAAGAGGTTTCGGGGTGCGCGTGCCGGTTGGTAGCAGCCCTGAAAACAGTGGCCACAGAATGTGCAACCCGTCGCCTGCGGGTAGACGAGAAGGTTGGAATCTGTTGTGCGGCCGGCATTTCCGGTTGGGTGCAAAATACAGTTCGGCTGCGGTCGAAAGGCTGCTCGAGTCGTGTCCCGTGATCGTTGCAGCGGCAACCCCAAGCCTTCGCAGCCTCGGAAGAAGACCGCCTCCTTGGTCCCCATCGGGGCAGGCTTGACCGGCAAGGTCGCTTCCACCCACTCCAGATATGGGACAAGTTCGCGGTAGGTGAAGGGGAAGCGATGGGCGGTGTCGTACAAGGCGGCGTCGGCACCGCGGTAGCCGACGAACACACCGGGATACGGCCGTGGACTGTTGCCGAAGAAGTGCTGAGTAGTGCCGCCCACACCACCCAATTCCCAGACGAAGCTGTTCTGTGCCCACTCGCGATGCCAGTACGGTGTGGACCGGTCGCCCGGTCCGAAGCGGAGGAAACCAGCCGTCGGGTCATTGGCGTCGAACTCGAGATGCGACCACTGTTTGGCGGGGTTCGCCTGGCGCGGACCACCCTCGAGCAGCAACACGTCGAGGCCTTGTCCGGCGAGTTCGGCAGCGACCACCGGGCCGCCCCCACCAGCGCCGATCACAATGACGTCACGCACTCAGAACTCCTCGAATCCCTTGTAATAGCCGATAAAATCGTCGTTGCCGTCGACCAGTCCGTTGGGCCGGTATCCGGTGATGTTCCAACTGACGGGACGCCGAGACAGACGTCGCGAGGTGTGGTCGTAGAGCCGATGCTCGCTCCACACGGTGAACGCCGAACCGTCGAGCAGGATCCCCCCGACGAAGCGCAACAGGCCCGCACCGGACCCGCGAAGCGGTTGCGGCAGCGCGTTGTCGAAGACGGCGAGTAGATCGGCAGCAGGTTGTTCGATCAACTGAAACGCACGGGCTTTCGTCTGAAAGTCGGCGTTGGCGAAGGGTGAGGCAAACGGACCTGCAAGCGGTGCGCCGACGAGTAGCGCTGCGACATCCATGACCAGTCCGGCGATCAGGGACAACGGAAAGGTGCGGTCGTTGTCGCTGACGCCGAGCGCGCGGTCGACTGCCGAGGCCACCTGGTCGTCGGGAAGCCGCGTCGGTGTGACGGCCAGGTCGGTGAGCGTCACCGAGAGGGCCACCGCCAGTGGCCGGAGAAGCTCGTCCCCTTGCGGCAGGAAACGGTCCACCAGACCGACGAACTCGTCGGCGGCACCGTCAGACATCGCGCCGGGACCGCGCCCGGTGACACCCTGCTGCTTCGAGTACCGGTCGTCACCCGGCATCACCATGACCGATACGCCACGGAGCGCGTCGCGCGACGATATGCGCAGCCCCCCGAGTACCTGTCTTGCGATGGGCGGCATGTCGAGATAGCCGTCGGGCGGGGACGGCGCGGCGCGTGCCGCAGGTGTGCGCGACAACGCGAGAACCACCGTGGCGAGACCAGACGCACCCAACAACTGACGCCGACTGATCCGGTAGGAGTCCGGGGAAGAATCGGACATCTAGAGCGTCGCCGTGTTGTGGGTCACATGTGCGAGGCTACGGCACGACCGTCGGAAAAGTCGCTTTCGTCGGGTGTTAACGCACCTCGGGCCGCGAGTCTGTCGAAGCTGTGTACGAATTCCAGCGCGGCGGGTGGCACCGGCTGGTCGTCGGCGAATTCCTCGCGCGCGCTGATGATCAGTGCAACCGCCGCCGCGGCCAACCACAACCCGGAAATGGCGGCACAGATGATCAGATTCTGTCTGCGGTAATGCACCACGGTTGCGGCGAACTCCCGGAGGAAGCCTGACGGGAGGTAATACCAGGCGGTGGGTGAACCGACGACGATCGCCCCCGGAATGCCCAACTCTCGGCTCAGCGATGCGCTGCGCGCACGTGGAATTGTTCGTGACGACGACCATCTGGGTGGAGCTGATTCCCCGTTCGGCCAACAGCCGTAGCGAATTCTCCAGGTTCTCGCGAGTATTGGTCGACGCGTGCTCGAGGAGTACGGCATCGGCGGATACGTGAGTTTCCTCGGCCACGTCTCGACCAAGGACCCCACTCCCCGGGCGCGACTTGTGACCGCGTGTCTTCAACTCATCGTCGCGCTGTTTTTTGCGACGCTTGCCGCGCTGCTCGAGCCGTACCGTTTCGCGGCGGTTGTGGCTTTCGTCGCGGTGTCAGGCCTCGCGGTGTGGGTTCGACGATTCGGTCCACGGGGTGGAGCGCTGGGATTCGCAGCCTTCTTTCCGTACTTCCTCACTCTGTTGCTACGCCTGGACCAGAGCCAGCTGCCCGTCCTGTGGCCGGTGATCGCCCTCACCGTGTGCGCCGGGATACTTCTGCGTGTGGTGGCGCTTCGTGAGCGGCCGCAGCGTCAGATCGCGTTGCTGCTCAGGGAGTGTCGCAGCGCGGCCGACACCGCCCTGCTCGCCGCACAGCGCGCCACCAGCCGGTCCGTTCGCCCGCATATCGAGCGCGACCTCGCCCGGCTCGGTGGAATGTCGCTCGCGATCAACAACTGGCAGTCACGGTTCGACACGCATCGTCATCTGGATTGCGAACCAGAGACTCTTGCCGACCTGGTGGTGGATGCACAGATCTCGGTGGAGCAGGTGTGCAATCAGCTCGTTGCCGACCGCTTCGACAACGCGTCGCCGACAGACGACGGCGTACTCCCACGAAACGCATTGCTCGACGCCGCGATCACCGATCTGCACACCGTGCTGGCCAAGGACATCGACGTCGAAGCAAGCCGTGCCGCGGCACGTCGGGCAAAACGAATCGAGGCCATCGTCGACATCCGCGAGGCGGGCGGACTGGTCACCCTGGAGATCTCGCGCTGCGTACGTATGTGGCATGCGCTGAATGAACTCATCGTTTCGACTGGCGAACCGGACTTGGTTCCCCCTACCGACCCCGCCGACGTCCATCGGGAGCACCACCTGCGACGTCCCGGGTTGGCCTCCCTCGGGATCTCGCCACCGCCATGGAAACTGCAGCCCTGGAAACTGCAGCCCTGGCGCGACTGGGAGCCCACGTCGCGGCTGGCTGTTCAGGTGATGTTCGCCACCGCACTGGCTTCCGTCGTAGGCGAGATGATTGCTGCTTCGCGCTGGTACTGGGCCGTCTGACCGCGTTCATCGTCTTCATGAAGGCCAGCACGCGCGCCGCTGTGCTGACTCGCGCGATGGACCGGATCGTCGGCACTGTGCTGGGAGTCGTGATCGGGGCGCTCGTGGTGGTGGCCGTGAACCATCACGTGATCCCCGAACTGATCCTCGGCGTGCTCTGCGTCTTCCTCGCAAGTTGCTTCGGCTCGGTCCGATACACCTACCTGGTGGTGTTCATCACCGTGATGATCGCTGCACTGTTCGATCTGCTGGGTGTCTTCGACATGCGGCTGCTCGTCGTTCGCATCGAGGAGACGGTGGCGGGCTCCCTGATCGGGGTGGTGTGCGCCTACTTGATTCTCTCAATCAATTCGCGGCCCATGCTCATCGATTCCATCGCCAAGTACTTCGACGCCCTGGACGGCGCCCTCGCCTGCGTTGCCACTGGACTCACCACTGTGGGCGAGCAGCATCAGATCACCGACGCCACCGACGTCCATGCGGCACTGGACCGAATCCGGGAGCGGGCCAGGGTGACTCGCGCGGTCCTCGGTGGCGAAGGGGAGTCGGCGGTCGACCCCGCCCACATCCCCGTCATCGCACTGCTCGCCAGGCTGAACGTGGAGCCGGACAGTTCCCGCGGCGAAGCGATCGTGGCCGCGTCCCGTCTCAATCAGCTTCTGGAGGATCTGGATCAGACAGCGGCTAAGGCGCCGGATGCTGCTGCACAACAATGAGACCAGCCATAGAAACGAATAAACCCCTGATGAACAGGGGTTTCGTGGTGCCCTCGGTGAGACTCGAACTCACACTGGACGGGTTTTGAATCCGTTGCCTCTGCCAATTGGGCTACGAGGGCATCTGCCGCCGCGAGCGGCTGCAACAGACAACTGTAGATGATCGGCCGGAAGCCGCGTGAGCCGGTACTCTTCGGAGCATTGGTGCTGGCCGTGAGCGTGTGGATGCGGCCGGTTGTGACCGCTCTGGTCAACTCGACGTGGAGGAGGGATTGGTGACTGTGGTTGAGAATGTTCCGGCCCAGGCCGAGGACAAGCAGACTGCACACAAGGTGCTCGTCGCCGAGGACGACTCGCTGATCCGGATGGACCTCATCGAGATGCTGCGCGAGGAGGGCTACGACGTGGTGGGCGAGGCGCCCAACGGGCAGGCGGCTGTCGATCTCACCGAGAAGCTCTCGCCTGATCTCGTCATCATGGATATCAAGATGCCGGTGCGCGACGGGATCGACGCCGCCACCGAGATCGCACAGAAGCGGTTGGCGCCCGTGGTGATGTTGACGGCCTTCAGTCAGCGCGACTTCATCGAGAGAGCTCGGGATGCCGGCGCGATGGCGTACTTGGTGAAACCGTTCTCCAAAGCCGATCTTGTTCCAGCCATGGAGGTTGCGGTCAGTCGCTATCACGAACTGAAGATGCTCGAAAAAGAAGTTGCGACAATGCAGGACCGACTCGAAACGCGAAAACTGGTCGAGCGCGCGAAGGGTTTGCTCATGGAGAAGCAGTCATTGTCAGAACCAGAGGCGTTCAAGTGGATTCAGCGCGCGGCGATGGATCGCCGTACCACGATGAAGGCCGTCGCGCAGGTCGTCGTCGAAACGTTGGGACCCACAGACTGACCCTCAAGTCGGCCGCGTTAAATCTGTGAAAACGCGTCGACGGTGACTAGCGGATTTCTCTTTCATTGCCGCACGCGATCTTGTATCTCGGTCTATGTTTTCTCAAGGTCTCCTCAGTAGACCTCCCGGCCACAGGGGGTCGGGTGGCTGGACGAGAGGTAGTAAAGATGCATCGTCGCGTGACGACCGCAGCGCTAGGGGCGACGCTGGCCGCTGTGCTCGCCGTTTCGGCATGTAGCAGTAAGTCCACCGACTCGGATTCGTCATCGAGTGGGTCGGCATCAGCGGGGTCGGGGCTCACCATTTCGGCTCTCGCCCAGATCGATACGGAGGGCAAGGAACAGCCGAAGGCGTCGGATGCGGAAGCTCTCGATCCGGCATCGCCGAGTGGACAGAAATGCGACCCGGCGACCATCGCAATGGCGGGTGCACTGACCGGGGCTGACGCGGCGCTCGGTATCAACATCGTCGACGGTGCGCAGCTCGCCGTCGACCAGCACAACAAGGCCAACCCCGACTGCAAGATCACCCTCAAGCGTTTCGACACCGAAGGTGACCCGCAGAAGGCAACACAGGTTGCACCGACCATCACCAACGACGACTCGATCATCGGATTGATCGGTCCCGCGTTCTCCGGTGAGACCAAGGCGACCGGCGGCATCTTCAACCAGGCAGGACTCGTCTCGGTGACCGCTTCGGCCACCAACCCGACACTCACCGACAATGGTTGGAAGACCTTCTACCGCGGCCTCGCCAACGACGACATTCAGGGCCCCGCCGTCGCGAAGTACCTGACCGGGGCAAAGGGCAAGAAGAAGGTCTGCGTCATCAAGGACGACACAGACTACGGCGCGGGCTTGGCGAAGGCCGTTACCGGCGCACTCGGCTCCGCCGCGGACGCCGACTGCTCGGGTGACGTCAAGAAGGGTGAGCGCGACTTCTCCGCCATCATCTCGAAAGTCACTGCGGCACAGCCGGATGCGGTCTTCTACGCGGGCTACTACGCGGAGGCCGCGCCGCTCGCGCAGCAGCTCAAGTCGGCTGACTCGAATGTTCTGTTCGTCTCGGGTGATGGTGCGAACGATCCGCAGTTCACCGCGCAGGCCGGCGATTCTGCCAAGGGCGCGCTGCTCTCGTGCCCGTGTGGTCCCGCTCCCGACAAGTTCGCTTCGGACTACAAGGCAGCGTTCAACCAGCCGCCGGGCGTGTACTCGGTCGAGGCGTACGACATCGCGGCGATCATGATGAAGGGCATCGAAGAGGGCAACAACACCCGTCCCAAGTTGCTCGAGTACATCAGCAAGTACAACGGCACAGGTCTTGCCCGCAAGTACTCGTGGACACCGAAGGGTGAACTCACCACATCGCTAATCTGGGTATACGAGGTCAAGTAAGTACGACAACCAATCGCGCCCGGCCGGGGGCAGCCACGGGGGGGGGGGGGGGGGTTGTGGGGGGTTTTGGCGCGTTTGGGGGTGGTTTTACCACACCACATAAGGTTGGCCCCACCGAGCCCCCACGGGGCAGACACCACGGAATGGA
>NZ_LZMO01000087.1:0-9704 GCF_001665715.1 Gordonia sp. 852002-10350_SCH5691597 | reverse complement strand
GAGCGACGGCCGTCACGATCCTGGCGATGACCACGACGATCCACAGCTCACACGCGATGGCCACCGAGTCGGGCAGCTTAGGGCGCTCGCGCTGCCCGTCTGCCTGCGCGGACGTGGGGTCGCGACGCGGATCGAGAAATTGCGACATAGCTCCAGCGTAGTGAACGCAGCTTGGTGCGCGATGAGGACCTGCGCGGCGCGACTGCGTACACAACTTCGACGTCAGCGCGAGGCCACGACAATAATATCGACGGCGGCCCGCTGACGTCACGATTGTGTACACACGTCGGGCCGGACGAGGCGCGCAGGTCCTCATCGCGCACCAAGCTGCGTTCACTACGCTGGAGCTATGTCGCAATTTCTCGATCCGCGTCGCGACCCCACGTCCGCGCAGGCAGACGGGCAGCGCGAGCGCCCTAAGCTGCCCGACTCGGTGGCCATCGCGTGTGAGCTGTGGATCGTCGTGGTCATCGCCAGGATCGTGACGGCCGTCGCTCAGTACCCGACCCTGCGCGACATGATGAACCAGCGAGTCTCCGACCTCCCCGCCGATACCCCGCGCGCAGAGGTAGATCTCATGACGTCTTCGGGCTTCCTGATCGCGATTACGGTGATCACCGCGGTTGTCCTGTCCGCGATCTCATTGACCTTCGTCTGGTTTGTGCGCAAGGGATACAACTGGGCGCGGGTGCTGCTGGGCGCGATGGGAGTCTTCGTCCTCATCGACATGGCCTTCTCGCTGATCGCAGGTGTCGATCCCTGGTGGATCGGAATCCCGCTGATCATCGGCGGCATCGCCGCGCTCGGTGCGACCATCCTCCTCCTGAGACGCGAGTCCGACGCCTACTGCCGCGCGATGGCCGCCTACCGCAAACCGCAACCCACACCGCCCGGGTACCCCGCCCCTCCCGGCCACCCGCCTCAGTACCCACAGACCCCGCCGTACCCGCCGTACCCGCAGTCGCCACCGCCTTACACGCCATACCCGCAGTCATACGGACAGGCACCCGACCAGCAACCTCCCGCCGGCGGTCAGTACCCCGACAACGCCCCCTACGCCCAGGGCTCGCCGACGTCATGGGAAGACGAGGCGCGACGCCGGGGCTGGCAGCCGCCGACGACCGGCGAGTCGGCATCACCCCAAAAAGCAACATCCCAGACCGGATCACTGCAGAAAGATCCGAATACCGTCGGCACGCCGTCGGGAACAGTCCGTGGCGACTACTCTTCCGGAGAAGGGGACCGACCCGACGAGGCACGTCTCCACAGCCACGAGAACGAGTCGACGCCGCGCAGCGAGCCGTCGACAGACAGAAAGCAAAGCAGTGACCCTTCCTGACGCAAGTAACCGCCCGAAAATGGTGACCTGGGCGTATCGATGCTGGATAGCGTCCGGCGTTCTGTTGGGACTGCTCGGTGTCGGCTACATCGTGGCGGGCATCTTCGCCGACGGCCCGACGCTGCTTCCGATCGGAATCGGGATCATCGTGATCGCCGTCGGTGTGGCGTACGTGCTGCTCGGCAGCAAGGCCTACGTTGGGGATGCTCGCTGGCGCTCATCGTTGGCGGCGCTGACGCTCGTCGTTGTGATCATGCTGGTGTTCCTCAGCTTCGGCTATCCCGCCCTCGCGTTCACTCTGCTCGCCGCGGTCATCGGACTCTTCGGATCGTTGCTCGCCTACCGCCCCGAAGCCGACGCCTGGTTCAACGCGGGCAGCCCACCCGAGTGCCCGGAGAAGTCCACGTCGGGCAAGGGCAAAGCGGGCGGCAAGGGGCGCGCCACGAACGGGAAAAGCAGGCCGGGCGGCAAGACGAGACCCGTCGAGAACCGATCGGGTGACAAAAACTCGGCATCCGCGCGAAACAAGCAGGACCGGAAACGGGACATAGCGTGACCTCTGCCGCTGACGATCCCGCCGGTGGCAGCCCAGAAATCCCGAGCGGCAGCGCGGAGTCCTCGGACAGCGCCGTCGAATCTGCCCGTGGTGTCGATGGCAGCACGGCGCCAGCCGATGGCGAGACACCCGACGGCAATCACGACGAATCGGCTGACTCAGGAGAAGTTGCCGACGCAGAAGAGCTCGAAGACCTCGATGGCCCCGACGAATCCGCCGAAGCAGAAGAATCAGCCGACGCGGAGGAAGACAACGCGGCCGAGCAAGACACCGACACCGACGCCGCCCACCGAGCGCACCCGATCCCGGAGCCGGAGGACCGCGGCGAGACGTTGTTCGTCGAGGAGGGCGGTAGCTGGTGGGTCGTCGCGATCGGCCCTGTGCTCGCAGGCGCCGTGCTCGCGGTGGACATCGCCGGCCCCGGCCGTGTGCATTGGTTGTGGATCTCGGTCCTCGGCGCAATCATCACGCTGTTCTCGATCGTCCAGGTGTACGCGGCGCGGCGCCACGTCGGAGTCGAACTGACCGAGACCACGTTGCAGCAGGGGACGCTGCTGATGGCACTCGCCGACATCGAGAAGATCTACCCCGCCAACAACGGCGCCGAACACGAGAAGTGGGAGAGCGCTCCGGCGCTCGGAGAACTCGCGGGGGTTCCGCGACGTCGTAAGGGCGTCGGCGTGAAGCTCGTCGACGGCAAGCTCGCCCAGGCGTGGGCCCGCGACGTCGAACGATTCCGTCACGAGCTCATCGAGGCACACCTTGCGGTGCAGCTCGGTGTGCGCCCTCGGGGGTCGAGCGACTAGACCCGACCTCTCAGTGGTTCTCGATCATCGGCGCGCCCACGAGCTGCTCCGGGATGCCGAATGCGTCGACAAGCGTCCCCGCGTAAGGGCGTAGGTCTTGGCAGAGTTCGTTGACGCCGCGTCGAATCGCCTTGGCGCGCTCGACGGAGATGTGGCGATGCATCATGAACCAGCCGAGGTCGGCCTCGAGCGCGGAGTAGACGAACAGGTCGCACACCTTGCCGAGTACCTCTGCTGCGGCGCGCGAATCGCAGTCGTTGATGGCCTGGACGAAGGCTTCCAGCACGATTCGCTCGGTGCGAGCCTGGCCGACCTTGAGCAGGTGATCCTGCGCGTTGTTGAACACCTCGAACGCATCGTTGTCGTCGTTGGTTGCTCGACGCAGACGCTGCGCGCAGGTGCGCACCAGATGGTCCTCGCGGTTGCGGAACAGTCGTAGCTGAGTACCGCGGTTGGTCAGCGCGGACTTCTCGGTGTCTTCGTCCGAACTCTCCAAGAGTGTCTGAACAACCTGTCGCGCAGCGGTTTTCTCGACGACGACGTCGCGTGCCATCGACGCGATGAACCGCACCCAACCGCCAGCAGAGAGGCCTTGGACGTCGTCGGCGTACGCCGAAAGCACTTCCTTGGCGATGAGCTGGGTGAGCACGGTGTTGTCGCCTTCGAACGTGGTGAAGACGTCGATGTCGCCGCGGATGATCGAGATCTGGTTTTCGTCGAGATAGCCTGCGCCGCCGCATGCTTCGCGAGCAACATTGATCGCGTGGGACGCGTGCCATGTCGCGTACGCCTTGAGTCCTGCGGCGTTCGCTTCGAGTTCGCGCTGGCGACCCGCCTTGGAATCATCGGATGACCCATCGGGTGATTCGGTCGGGGTATCGGACTGCACCTCGTGCAGTTCTTCGGTGAGCTCGTTCTGTGCGAACGCGATGGCATACGATTTCGCGATCAGCGGTAGCAGCTTTCGCTGATGGCCGAGGTAGTCGAGGATGACGATCTCTTCCTCATCGCCCGGAGCGTCGAATTGCCTGCGCACCAAGCCATATCGCGTTGCGATGGCCAACGCTTTACGCGACGCGGCTCCAGCGGTGGCCGCAACCGTGATCCGACCGCGGATCAGCGTGCCGAGCATGGTGAAGAAGCGTCTGTTGGGGTTTTCGATCGGCGACGAGTACGTGCCGTCGTCCTCGACGTCGGCGTACCGGTTGAGGAGGTTGTCCTTCGGGATGCGCACCTCGTCGAACATGATGCGTCCGTTGTCGACGCCGGGCAGACCGCCCTTGTAGCCGCAGTCGCTCGTGGTCACACCCGGCAGGTCGTTGCCGTCCGCGTCGCGAATCGGCACCACAAAGCAGTGCACGCCATAGCTTTCCGGCTCCTGGCCGGGACCTGCGGTGATCAACTGCGCGAAGACCGATGCCATGCGGGCGTGCTCGGCGGCGCCGCCGATGTAGTCCTTACGGGCCGACGGCGTCGGCGAGTGGATCACGAATTCCTTGGTGGTCGCGTCGTAGGTGGCGGTGGTCTCGAGTTCCTGCACGTTGGAGCCGTGCCCGGTCTCGGTCATGGCGAAGCAGCCGAGGAGGTCGAGGCTGATGGTGTCGGCAACGTACTTCTCGTGATGCCTTGCGGTGCCGAGGTTTTCGACGGCTCCACCCCATAGTCCCCACTGCACGCCCGCCTTGACCATCAGCGACAGATCGGCGTAGCCGAGCATCTCGATCGCGGTGATCGACGCCCCGACGTCGCCCGTACCGCCGTGGTCGGCGCCGAATCCGGCCGCTGCGAATCCTTCCTCGGACAGTTCGCGCATCTCGTCGAGGATGCGCGCCCGCGCCTGCTCGAGAGTGCGCGACGGATCGGGCAGGAGGTCGGCGCGGTTAGCGCGGCGTCGAACTTCATCACGGGTGGCCCGCCAGCGCCCGTCGAGGACGTAGCGCAGGTTGTCGACGAGCAGGTCGCGTTCGGCGTCAGACAGTTCGCTGGAGTCGGCGCCTGCCGTGTCGATGCTGGGATCGTCGTCGGTTGCTGGCGTCGAGGGACTCTCGGTTGGGGTCGACATGAGCTCCACGTTACGGATCAGATCCGACACCGGGGGCGATACCCGCAACGAGCTCCCCATGTGGCGCGCGATTCGCTCTGGCCGCAGCTGCTTGCCACCTCCTTCCGGGGGTGGCGTGCGCACGAGTGTGGTCCATATCGTAGGAGCACGTCAACATCGCGGGGCTCACCCGCGTGTCATCGATGCCAAGCTGGGAGAACACCGTGTCGTCACAGACAACCGATGCCGCCGTCACCGCGCAACTCGACGCCGAGTTCGGCCGCATCGACTGCGGGACCGCAAACCGCTCGGAAATGACGCCGCTGCGCTTCTTGCAGCGCTCGGTCGAGGTGTTCGGCGACCGCACCGCCATCCGCTACGGTGCGCGCTCGGCGACCTACACCGAACTCGGCGACGAGGTGCAGCGTCTCGCCCGGGTGCTCGAGTCGACGATCTCCCCGGGCGAGCGGATCGCCTACCTTGCACCCAACGTGCCCGAACTACTCGTCGCGCACTTCGCGGTGCCGCTCGCGGGCGGAGTTCTTGTCGCACTCAACTCGCGCCTGGCAGGCCCCGAACTGGTGTACATCCTCAATCACGCCGGCGTCACCACCCTGTTCTTCGACGCCGAGTTCCGCCACACCGTCGCGTCCATCGCCGACGAGGTGCCCGACGTGACGTCGTACGTCGAGATCACCGATCCCGAGTTCGGTCCACCACCTGCCGACGTCGAATCGTCGGGTATCAGCGGATTGCGTTCGTACGCTGACTTTCTCGCGACCGCCGACACACTGGATTCGACGCCGCTCCCGTGGACTGTCGACGACGAGGACCGCGTCATCAGCATCAACTACACCTCGGGGACGACGGGCAAACCCAAGGGCGTGATGTACACGCATCGGGGCGCCTACCTCAACGCGTTGGGCGAGATGCACCACAACCAATTCACCGGTAGCACAAGATATTTGTGGACTCTCCCAATGTTTCACTGCAACGGATGGTGCACGCCCTGGGCGGTCACCGCGGCGTCGGCGATGCACGTGTGTCTACGCCTGGTGCGAGCCGACGCGGTATGGGACGCCATCGACGACCTCGGTGTCACGAATCTGTGTGGTGCGCCAACGGTTCTCATCACGATCGCCGGATCGCCACGCGCGCACCGCCTGGACGCACCGCTCCGGATCACCACGGCGGGCGCACCACCGTCGCCGACGGTGATCGCGGCTCTCGCCGCGCTCGACATCAGCGTCGTCCACGTCTATGGACTCACCGAAAGCTATGGGCCGTACACGATCTGCGAGTACCAGGAGTCCTGGGACGATCTCGATCCCGCCGACCGCGCGGCGAAGCTGTCACTGCAGGGTGTCGGAATGGTCCAGGCGGAGCCGGCGCGTGTTGTCGACCGCGGCGTCGTGCCACTTGTCGACGTTCCGGCAGATGGCTCGACGATCGGTGAGATCGTGTTGCGCGGCAACAACATCATGGCCGGATACTTCAGAGATCCCGACGCGACGCGACAAGCGTTCGAGGGTGGATGGTTTCACACCGGCGACCTCGGCGTGATGCACCCTGACGGCTACATTCAGCTCCGCGATCGGGCCAAGGACATCATCATCTCGGGCGGAGAGAACATCTCGACGATCGAGGTCGAACAAGCTCTGGTCAGCCACGACGCAGTGCTCGACGTCGCGGTCGTTGGCGTTCCCGACGAGAAGTGGGGCGAGCGGGCCCGCGCGTATGTGCTCCTGAAGGAGGGGCGCTCGCTGAGCTCCGACGAGTTGATCGAGTACGCGCGAACTCTGCTGGCAGGCTACAAGATTCCACGCGACATCGTCTTCGCCGACGAGCTGCCACGCACGTCGACGGGCAAGGTCCTCAAGTTCGAGCTGCGTAAGCAGGCCGTTGACTGAGGGCTCACGCCGGAAAGCGCGTGAGCAGGTCGGCAGCCACGGCCGGCGGCACGAGCTCTTCCGGTATCGCCAGCGATGGCTGGGCGAATTGTCGTGTGCTGACGACGAACACGGTCCGACTGTGCGTGACTGACGTGATGCCCGACGCATGGATCGACGTTGTGGTCGGGCCGACGGAGAGTGTGACCCGATCGATCGAGAACTCCGTGGTCAGCGGAGTGCCCGCGGGCGCATACCGCGCCCACACCGCGCTGACCCGTCGATGACCGAGCCACGGCGCGAGAACCGCGAGCGCGACCAGGACGAACCCGCTGATGATGATCGTGGTCGACGACGAGTCGGGGTCGAGGGCGACGAAGACTGCACCGATGGCGACGAAGAGCAGGCCGAAGCCGCCGATCGCGGCCACCTGGCGGATCAGTTGTCTGCGTCGTCCGAGCGTCAGGGCCGACGCGACCCGGCTGGGAAGGTCGGGGCCCGCGATCATGTGAGCGCGGATGAAGCCGGGCGTCGGGGGTTGCTGGGCAGCCGTGTCGAACCGCGGAACGGGCGGGAGGGTGTCCGGGTCGGATGGTGGCACGGTCACGGGTTCTCCTCCGGTGGCGCTGACGACAAGGAATTCGGCCCGAACTCTAGCCAACACCGCAACGTCGGCGATGGATCGGGACGAACGTTCGTTCACGCGGTCGACGCACAGGCCGGTGTGGTGGCGTGATCCGTTCGTCACCCCACCAACGTGGATGCAGCCCGATGAACGCGAACCACGCTCGGTCGGGGCTAATCTACAAATATGGCACCGAGTGACACCGCGGGAGGGACGATCGACCTCCGAACCCAGGTCGTCGCGGCGTCGATCCGCCTGTTCAGTGAGAACGGCTACGAGTCGACGACGGTCGATCAGATTGCTGCTGCCGCCGGTGTCTCGCGACGAACCCTCTTTCGACAGTTCAGATCGAAAGAGGACATGATCTTCGCCGACCACGAAGAATTGCTGACCGACGTGGCCGCACAACTCGCCGACAGTGACGACGTCGACCCTCCGACTGCGGTGTGCGTAGCGGCCGAACTCGTGTTCACGCACTTCCATAAGACCCGTGACCTGGCGGTTCGACGCATGGACGTCGTATCCAAGGTGCCGACACTGCGAGAGCGTGAGTTGGTGACGACCTATCGGTACCAGCGGGTTTTCGAGGAGCATTTGCGTAGTCGGCTGCCCGATGAGTCGCCGGTCGATATCGTCGCGTTCGCCGCGGCGATCACGTCGGCGCACAACTACCTTCTGCGCTCGATGATCCGCGGCGACGAGGACGCGACACTTGGCCGACTGCGTCGCGACTTGGCGCGCATTCGGATGGCCCTCAGTGCCACCGAGCGGCCCGAGATCGCAGTGATCACCTTTCCCGCGGGGACGTCGGCACTGGAGATCTCACGGGCGGTCAGCGAAAAGATCGGCGCGACGATCCCCGAGTCCGCCACCTGACTCTCGTCTCCGCGGTACGGAGTGCGCGCGAGCGTCGGGCTGAGCCTGGTGACGCTGTGGCCGGCGTCTTGGTGTCGACGAGCGCCTCCCGTGCTCGCTCCGTGCTCACCCCGTCGGATACGGCGATGAACCGCGCCGAAGGAGGGGCGGCAACCGTACCGGATGGGCCTGAACGATGGCACCGAGTGTCGACAACGAGTCGTCAGGGCGAGTAATATGACACTCAGTGTCGCGTTTCGATGAACGCAATATGATCCTGAAAATCAAGTCATCGTCGACTGAATGAGGAGGCCCTCATGGGGTATGCCAACCCCGATTTCGATCTGTTCCAGCTGCCAGAAGAGCATGTCGCGCTGCGCGAAGCGATCCGCGCACTCGCGCTCAAGGAGATTGAGCCCTACGCGGCCGACGTCGATGAGCGCTCACGATTCCCCGAAGAGGCGCTGAAGGCGCTGACTGCGTCCGGATTCAACGCGATCCACGTACCTGAGCAGTATGGGGGCCAGGGCGCCGATTCCGTTGCCGCATGCATCGTGATCGAAGAGGTTGCCCGAGTGGACGCGTCTTCTTCGCTGATCCCGGCGGTGAACAAGCTCGGCACCATGGGCCTGATCCTCAACGGATCGGAAGAGCTCAAGCAGCAGGTCCTGCCCTCCATTGCCTCGGGCGAAGCCATGGCGTCCTACGCCCTGTCGGAGCGTGAGGCCGGTTCCGACGCCGCGGCGATGAAGACGCGTGCGCGCAAGGACGGCGACAACTGGGTCATCAACGGCACCAAGTGCTGGATCACCAATGGTGGTAAATCCACCTGGTACACCGTGATGGCGGTCACCGACCCCGACATGGGTGCTCACGGAATCTCGGCGTTCATGGTGCACAAGGACGATCCGGGTTTCACGGTCGGACCGCTCGAAAAGAAGCTGGGCATCAAGGGTTCGCCCACCGCAGAGCTCTACTTCGAGGACTGCACCATCCCGGCCGACCGCATCATCGGCGAACCGGGCACCGGCTTCAAGACGGCACTCGAGACCCTCGACCACACCCGCCCGACAATCGGCGCGCAAGCAGTCGGAATTGCACAGGGTGCACTCGACCAGGCCATCGAATACACAAAGCAGCGTCGCCAGTTCGACCGCCCGATCAGCACGTTCCAGGGCGTCGAGTTCATGATCGCCGACATGGCGATGAAGATCATGGCAGCGCGCCTGATGGTTTACACCTCGGCCGCCCGCGCCGAGCGTGGCGAGAAGAACCTCGGCTTCATCAGCTCGGCGTCGAAGTGCTTTGCGTCCGACGTCGCGATGCAGGTCACCACCGACGCCGTGCAGCTGTTCGGTGGCGCCGGCTACACGCGCGACTTCCCGGTCGAGCGCATGATGCGCGACGCCAAGATCACGCAGATCTATGAGGGCACCAACCAGATCCAGCGCGTCGTGATGAGCCGTGCACTGCTGAAGTGACGTTCAATCACGTTCGGCTACAACAGAATCAACGACGACGCCCCGCTAGATTCTGGCGGTTTCAAGGGGTCGGCGCAACACTGCTGTTAGTTGGTGGTGATTAGATCACGCA
>NZ_LZMO01000086.1:0-9442 GCF_001665715.1 Gordonia sp. 852002-10350_SCH5691597 | reverse complement strand
GAGGCAACAGGGCAGGTGGTGCTCAACGCCGACGTCGTTGGTAAGCGGATCGATAGCGGCGCAACGGTTGGGCGCACCATCCGCGGTGATGCTGTGACGTCGGTGTTCGCAGGGGTCTTCGGCGGGCAAACGATGGTCACCAGCGGGGAGAACATCGGCATCGTGCGCGCAACCGGAGTCCGGTCGCGGTATGTGAGCACGGGGACCGGCGTGCTGCTGCTGTTGATGGCGTTCGTGGCTCCGGTCGGCGCGATCATCAACTCGCTACCGGCGCCCGTGGTCGGCGCCACCGCGGCCTACGTGTTCGCGATGATCATCGTGACCGGGTTGAAGATGTTCACGGCTATCGACATGTCGGCCGACCGCAACTTCGTCACCGCTGTGGCAGCGCTGACAGCGGGCCTGCTGCCGGTGGTCGCACCCGGTCTGTACGGGGCGTTTCCGTCGACCCCGCGGCTGCTGCTGTCGAGCGGTGTCACCATGGCCGCGCTGGTCGGGATCGTTGTCGCCGCGCTCTACGCCCGTCGGCCGCGCAGCCCGCTCAGCCGATGACCTGCTCGGTGCTGGCGTACTTCGCCTCCGCGTCGCCCTTGGCGGCCTGCCACCACGCGGGGTTGTCGCGGTACCAGTCGATGGTCGCCGACAGGCCGGAGCGGAAGTCGGTGTAGCGCGGTGACCAGCCCAGTTCGGTCCGCAGGCGCGTCGAATCAATGGCGTAGCGGCGGTCGTGGCCGGGGCGGTCGGTGACGAAGTCGAAGGCGTCGCGCGGCTGTCCGAGAAGTTCCAGGATGGTTTCGACGACGGTCCGGTTGTCCACCTCGCCGTCGGCGCCGATCAGGTACGTCTCGCCGATCTCGCCCTTCTCGATGATCGTCCAGACGGCGTCGTTGTGGTCGTCGACGTGAATCCAGTCGCGCACGTTGCGGCCGTCGCCGTAGAGCTTGGGCCGTACGCCGGAGAGCACGTTGGTGATCTGGCGGGGGATGAACTTCTCGACGTGCTGGTAGGGGCCGTAGTTGTTGGAACAGTTGGAGATGGTCGCGGGCACCCCGAACGACCGCACCCAGGCACGAACCAGCAGGTCACTGCCCGCTTTGGTGGAGCTGTACGGGCTCGACGGGTTGTACGGGGTCGACTCGGTGAACCGCGACGGGTCGTCGAGGTCGAGGTCGCCGTAGACCTCGTCGGTGCTGATGTGGTGATACCGCACGTCGTGGCGGCGAACCGCTTCAAGCAGGGTGTACGTGCCGACAAAGTTGGTCTGCACAAAGGCCGACGGGTCGGCAAGCGAGTTGTCGTTGTGCGACTCCGCGGCGAAGTGCACGACGAGGTCGGCGTCGGCGACGAGACGGTCGGTCAGCGAGGCGTCGGCGATATCGCCCTCGATGAGGTTGATACGATCCGCGACGGGTGCCAGCGTCGCGGGGCTGGCCGCGTAGGTGAGCTTGTCGAGGACGGTCAACTGCACGTCGGGCCGCTGTTCGAGCGTGCGGAGGACGAAGTTCGCCCCGATGAACCCGGCTCCGCCGGTAACCAGAACCCGCATGCGCTCGTGACCTCTCATCCGTGGCGTGCGATCCGAATTGCCGCTTCGCCGTCGGCGTCTACCCTATTCGACATGCGCGGAATCATTCTCGCCGGCGGGACGGGGTCGAGGTTGCACCCGATCACGCAGGGTGTGAGCAAACAGTTGGTGCCTGTCTATGACAAGCCGATGATCTATTACCCGTTGTCGACGTTGATGTTGGCGGGTGTTCGCGACATCCTGGTGATCACGACACCGCAGGATTCTGCAGCGTTCTCGGGGTTGTTGGGCGACGGTAGTCAGTTCGGTATCGACATCTCCTACGTCACGCAGCCGTCACCGGATGGTCTGGCGCAGGCGTTCGTGCTGGGTGCCGATCACATCGGGAATGAGTCGGTGGCGTTGGTGCTGGGCGACAACATCTTTTACGGTCCCGGTCTGGGTTCGCAGCTGCAGGGGTTCGATGCGATCGACGGTGGTGCGATCTTCGCGTATTGGGTGGCCAATCCGTCGGCGTACGGGGTGGTCGACTTCGACGCGCAGGGGCGGGCGGTGTCGTTGGAGGAGAAGCCGACCTCCCCGAAGTCCAACTACGCGGTGCCGGGACTGTACTTCTACGACAACGACGTCATCGAGATCGCACGTGGTCTGCAGCCGAGTGCGCGAGGCGAGTACGAGATCACCGACGTCAACGCGCACTATCTGGATCAGGGCAAGCTCGCGGTGAAGGTGCTGCCGCGTGGCACTGCGTGGCTCGACACGGGGACCTTTGATTCGCTGCTGGACGCCGGCAACTTCGTGCGCACCGTCGAGCAGAGGCAGGGACTGAAAATCGCTGTGCCCGAAGAGATTGCGTGGCGGCAGGGGTATCTGTCCGACGATGAGCTCGCGACGCGCGCCGAGACGTTGCGCAAGTCGGGCTACGGCAACTATCTGCTCGACATCCTGGCCCGCGGTAAGGGTTTCGAGTGAACACGATGCACGAGGTAGGGGAAGCGCGAGTGAAGATCCGTCCGTTGTCGATCGACGGTGCCTGGGAGTTCACGCCTGTGCAGCACGGCGACGCTCGCGGCTTGTTCGCCGAGGTGTTCAAGGGAGATCTGCTCGACGACGTGATCGGTCACCGACTCGACCTCGCGCAGGTCAATCTGTCGGTGTCGGCCGCGGGGGTCTTGCGGGGTGTTCACTTCGCCGACGTTCCACCCGGGCAGGCGAAGTACGTGACGTGTCCGAAGGGTGCGATCCTCGACGTGATCGTCGACATCCGCGTCGGTTCACCGACGTTCGGTACCTACGACACCGTGCTCCTCGACGACGTCGACCGTGGTGCGGTCTACCTCTCCGAGGGCCTCGGACACGCTTTCTGTGCACTGGAAGACGGGTCGACTGCGACGTACCTGTGCTCGACCGGCTACAACCCCGGCGCAGAGCACGGGATCAATCCACTCGACCCGGAGCTGGGCATCGAATGGCCGACGCTGGCCCGTGACGGCTCGCCCCTGGTCTATGAGCTGTCCGAGAAGGACACTGCGGCACCGGGTTTGACCGCCGCGCGCGAATCGGGGCTCCTCCCGGACTACATCGACGTGACCGCGTATCTGCGGTCGCTGGCCGAAGGGGCGTCGTAGACGCGGCTCGTTCTGGTGAACGCGGCTGGTGCACCAGCCGCGTTTGCAAGTTCGGGCGGCGTTTTGCGGCTGGCTCGGGCGGACAGGGCCCTCAGTCGCGCCGGTTCTCGACCTCGGCGTTCTGCAGTGCGACGGCGCGCGCGAGTCGAGCGTAGCGGATCTCCAGCTCGCGGAACCTGAGATACGTTGCGACAGTGGTGAATGCGAACGCGATCACCAGGCAGTAGAGCACCAGGTCGGTGCCGCGGCCGACGCCAACCCAGCCCGCGACGGTCGTCAGATCGTTGGGGCGGAACATCGCGTAGACGCCGAAGACCACGAACGCGACGAACAGAAGCTTCACTCCCGCAGACGATCTCGCGTTGCCACGGTTGGTGACGAAGAACCACACGAGTCCGAGGGCCGCGAGCAGGAGC
This sequence comes from Gordonia sp. 852002-10350_SCH5691597, assembly GCF_001665715.1. Taxonomy (NCBI): domain Bacteria; kingdom Bacillati; phylum Actinomycetota; class Actinomycetes; order Mycobacteriales; family Gordoniaceae; genus Gordonia; species Gordonia sp. 852002-10350_SCH5691597. The sequence goes on along the minus strand of NZ_LZMO01000086.1, from coordinate 5,873 downwards.
AGTATCTGGATGACGATCATGGCTATCTCCTCATGCGCCCGTGCAGCAGACCGTCGGCGACGATGTTGACGCCGTTGATCAGCGACTGCCCCTTGGCGCGTGAGTAGTCGGTGTAGAGGATGGTGACCGGCTGCTCGGCGACCCGCCAGTGATGATGGTCGATGAGCGCGACGAACTCCGACGCGTGGCTCATGCCCGCCATCAGCAGGTCGAGCTGGTCGGCGACGGTCTTGTTGAACGCGCGCAGGCCGTTGTGGGCATCGGAGAGTCCGAGCCTGCGCGTGCGGGGACTCAGGAAGACGACGGTCCGCAGCACGATCCGACGCAGCAGCGGTACCGACTCGCTCCGGCCGTCGGCGAATCGGGTGCCGACGATGATGTCGACGGGCTCGGTGCGTAGGCGATCGATCATCGCGATGACGTCGTCGACGCGGTGCTGGCCGTCGGCGTCGAAGGTGACGAAGTACCGGGCATTGGGCCGTGCCCGCGCATATTCGACGCCGGTCTGGATCGCAGCGCCCTGGCCGAGATTGACCGGATGGCGCACGAGGTGGATGCCGCCGGTCTGCGTGCTCTCGACGTCGGCTGCTGCCGATCGGATCTGAGCGACCGAGTCGTCGGAGCTGCCGTCGTCGACGCAGACGATGTTCGGGAAGGTCTTCGAGGCGTCGACCAGTACGTCTCGGATCACTTCGCCCTCGTTGTAGACGGGGATCACCAACCACACGTCGTCGTTGGTGGGGCGCTCCGTCATGGGGGTAACCCTATCGGAGCAGGTGCGGGGCACTTCGGACGTGCCCGGAAGCCGTGGCGGCGTCAGCGTCTACCCTGATCGGGTGCCTATCGACGTCATGATGCCCTTCTACGGCGACGTCGAGCAGTTCAAGCAGGCGGTCACCAGCGTTCTGGAGCAGTCGGACCCCGACTTCCGGCTCGTCGTCGTCGACGATTGTCATCCGAGCGATGAGCCGCGCGAATGGCTCGCCGGTCTCGCCGACGGTCGCGTCCACTACGAGCGCAACGCGCACAACCTCGGCGTGAACGGCAATTTTCGACGCTGCGTCGACCTCGTCACCGCCGACCGGTACGTCGTGATGGGCTGCGACGACGTGTTGCTGCCCGGGTATCTCGCGGGTGTCCGTGCGCTGGCCGACGCGCATCCCGATGCTGCGGTGATCGCGCCGGGTGTCGAGGTGATCGACGCCGACGATCAGGTGGTGCGCCCGCTCGGGGATCGGATCAAGGCGGTGCTCGCGCCGTCGTCTGCGACGGTCCTGCGCGGCGAGGCGATGGCTACCAGTCTGTATCGCGGCAACTGGACCTACTTTCCGTCGCTGCTGTGGCGCACCGATGCCGTGCGGGCTGTCGGGTTCAGGGAGGGGCTCGACGTCGTCCTCGACCTCGCACTCCTCGTCGACCTCGCCTTCGCGGGGGAGGCGCTCGCCTACGACCCGCGCGTACTGTTCCGATACCGCCGCCACGACGCATCGGTCAGCTCGGTGCAGGCAGTCGACGGTCGACGCTTTGCCGAGGAGAACGCCTTCTTCGACGGCGAGGCGCAACGATCTGCAGCGCGCGGATGGACGCGCGCCGCGCGGGCGGCACGGCTGCACGCGACGTCCCGGCTGCACCACGGCATGGCGCGGATCGCGAGCGCGGTGGCTGGTCGAGGCCGGTAGGTGGCCTTCGACTCGGGTGCTCGCTGCGCTCGCGCCCGGCTCAACCAGCGGGAGGTGGCGCGCCCGGCTCAACCAGCGGGAGGTGCCGCGCTCGGCTCAACCAGCGGGAGGCTCACTCACGCTCGAACGAGGCAACTCAGGTGCACGCATGCCCCGACGAGCGGCCCGACGACCAAGGACAGCGCGACGCGGTCGGTAACCTCGAGCGGCACGGTCAGCAGCGCGGCGCAGGCGATCGCGGCGACCCACCACCCCGCCGCGTACCACCGGTGCGCGCCGACGGACAGCGTGGCCGCGCCGGTCACGGTCAGCAGACCCAGGGCCGTGGCGCCGACCATGAACAACGCGATGGTGCCGCCGCCGAGCGTGAAGTCGGCGCCGAAGATGTGGGTGAGCAGCCAGGAGCCGATCGCCCACGCCGCGACCGCGCCGATCGCACCGACCACGACGACCGCGGCGAGCGGCACGGCGAGTGAACGCAGCAACGCGTCGCGCGCCGCGACGAACCGGGTGATCAGCACGCCTTGAAAGCTGTTGAGCGGCACCAGTAGTGGCGCTCTGGTCAAAGTGACCGCCAGGATGACGGCTCCCACAACGCGCGAATCGTCGTCGGCGCGCGCGGTGATGTTGATCAGTACCGGGAAGCCCATCACCACCACCGCCGACGCCAGCGCGGCCGCCATCGCGGTGAGGGTGTTGCCCGCCAGGCGTCGGTCTTCGACGTCGCCGGGCAATCCGACTGCGCGTCGGGCCGTCGACGACGTTGCGAGCACCATGATCCACGACACCGAGCCGACCACCGTGATCACCAGAAACGCCGGCACGCCCCAGCCGAAAGCGACTGCGATGCCCGCGCCGACCAGTCGGATCAGCGCGTCGACGCTCAGCAGTACCGCGAACGGCGACCACGACAGCGACCCCGACAACGCCCCGCAGAGGTGCGCGTACACCGCGAAGCTCGCGACCCCGACCGCGAGCAGCGCCACCGACAGCGCCCCGTACTGGTCGAACACGTGGTCGCTCCACAGCGGCGACGTCGCCGCGAGGATGACCGCGAGCGCCGCGCCGATACATACGTTGACCAGTAGTGGTCGGCCGCGCGCCGTGCGGGTGTCCGAGGCGGCGCGGATGGTGCGAGTCGTCTCCTGGAGCTGCCCGTTCTGTGCGCCGGTGACGAGGCCGTACGCCGCCCAGAAGACCGCGAAGACGGCGTATCCGGTCGCGCCGAGCTGCCGTGCGGCGAGGAGCAGGACCAGGTAGCCCGACGCCGCCGCGATGATCGTCGCGATGGTGACGCGACCGACGGCGCTGCGCCCGCCGGAACTCGGCCCGCTCGCACCGTCGGACACCGCGGGGATCTCGGGATCAGGACCCGACGTCATCGACACACCGATGCCTCGGCGTCAGGATGGTTCGGGGAACGCCGGAAGCTCCGGGGTGAACAGCCAGGCCTGCCACAGATCGTTCAGCGGGGCGGCGGAGTAGTTTGCCGCGAGCGCGATGAAATCCTCGGTTGTGACGGTTCCGTAGCGGTACTTGTCAGTCCAGCGATGCAGGAGTGCGAAGAAGTTTCCGTCGCCGATGCGAAGACGTAAGGCGTGCAACGTGATTGCGCCGCGCTTGTAGACCCAGTCGTCGAACATCTTTCGCGGTCCGGGATCGACGAGCGTGACCCGGACCGGGTTGGCGGCGAGTTTGGCGTAGTAATGGCGCGCCCACTCGTCGGCGCTTCGGCCGCCCGATCGTTGGCTCCACAGCCACTCGGAGTAGCAGGCGAATCCCTCGTGGAGCCAGATGTCGTGCCACTGCTCGAGTGTCACCGAATTGCCGAACCACTGATGGGCGAGTTCGTGGGCGATCAGCCTCTCGGCGTCGCGGCTGCCGTCGCAGTGGTTGGCCCCGAATGTGCTGAAACTCTGTGCCTCGATGGGGATTTCGAGCGAATCGTCGGTCACCACGACGGTGTACTTGGCAAACGGGTAGGGGCCGAACATCTCGGTGAACGCCTCGACCATCTCCAACTGTTTTCCGAAGTCGACGCGGAAGTTCTCCTTCAGTCGTGACGGTAGGATCGCTTCCACAGGAACGGGTTTCGACGCCAGTCGGATGTGCTCGTATGGTCCGATCTGGATCGAGGCCAGATAGGTCGACATCGGTTCGATCTGTTCGTAGACCCACGTCGTCTGTGCTGCACGTACGCGTTTGGACTCGAGCACGCCGTTGGCGAGTGCGTAGTACGGGCTGTCGGTGGTGATCGAGATGCGGTAGGGCGCTTTGGCGCTCGGGTGGTCGTCGCAGGGAAACCACGACGCCGCGCCGTTGGGCTGGTTGGCGCACAGCGAGCCGTCGGTCAGTTCTTCCCATCCGACGGTGCCCCACGGACCCCGGATGGGGCGCGGGGTGCCGCTGTAGCGGATGACGATCGTCATCGCCCCGCCCGGCTGGATGGGGGAGTCGGGGGTGATGAACAGCTTGCGCTGCCGGTGGCTGTACCTGGCCCGCCTGTCGTTGACGGTGACCTTGCTGACGTTGAGCGTCGACGCCATGTCGAGACTGAAACGCGCCAGCTCGACATACGACGTAGCGGTCAGCGTCGCAGCGCCTTCGAGGCGGTTGCTGGCGACTTTGTATTCGAGGTCGAGGTCGTAGCGGGAAATGCGATAACCGAGATTGCCATTGTCCGGCAGGTAGGGGTCGACGCTGTCGGCCGGTGTGCCGAGAACAGGTTGCCGTGAACTCTTTCCCGACTTTCCCGGCACGCAACGGCTCCTGTCTCTGGCCCTACTGGTGTCTCTGGCCCTACTGGCTGACTCTTCGGCTCTACCATCCACCCGAGCCTGTCCAGCTTGTCCGGCTTGGGCTTTTTTCGGCGTCGTTTTCTCGATCGGGACGCGAGAACTCACCCTACCCGTAGCGTTGGTTTCGTGAGGCGCGTCAGGTTGTAAACGGACTGTGGTCCGGTTAGATTCATGTTCGATACGAACAACGCAAGGGGCGAACAGCGTCCTGAGAAAGGTGACACCATGTACCCGATCCGCAGTCTCGGACTCTTTGCCGCACGGGTGATCCTCGGCATCATCTTCATCGCGCACGGTTGGCAGAAGCTTCACACCTTCGGGCTCGACGGCACCAAGGCCAGCTTCACCAAGATGGGCGCACCCTTCCCTGAGTTCTCCGCGTACTACGCGACCTGGGTCGAGCTGATCGGCGGCATTCTGCTGATCGTCGGCGTTCTGCTGCCGCTCGTCTCCGTGCTGCTGATCATCGACATGATCGGCGCGATCTTCGTCGCCCACATCGATCAGGGGTTCTGGGCATCCGACGGCGGTTACGAGTTCCCGCTGGCGCTCATCGCGGGTCTCCTCGCGGTCGGCTTCGCATCGGCGGGCGGTCTGGCCTTCGACACCCACGTCTTCCGACGACGCAACCGAGTGGCCGACTGACGCGATTCGCCCGATCGGGCTACAGCAGTTGGTCTGATCGGGCGACGCGCGACGCTCCGCAAGGCTCTTAACCTCAACAGATGGTGCGACGCGACTCCCAACCCGATGGCGTGAACCCCGAATCACCCGTCCGCGGCGCCGACATGGTTCACCTCCCGGCGGCGCGACCCCAGACGGGGGTCAGCCCCGCAGGCTGGGCGCGGCACTACCCTCCGCAGGCGGTTCCCTACCTGGCCAACGTCCCCGGACCGGGCCCGGTGCCGTACTGGGGACCGGGCCCAAGCCCCTGGCCCGGCCCGCCGGGGATGCCGATGAGTGGCCCGCCGGTGTTCGGAGTGTCCGATCCCGAATTACTGGCGTTGCGCCGTCCCACACGCGTGTCGATCTTCGGTTGGCTGCATGCTGCCGGTTCGGTCATCGCAATCCTCGGGGGGATCGTTCTGCTGGTCTCGCTGTCGGCTCAGTTCGGTCCGGGCGGACAGGCGACGCCCATGTTCGTGGTCACCGTAGCCGAGATCGTCTTCTTGCTGCTGAACTCGGGCATTGCCGTCGGTTTCCTTCGCGGATCGCGGGGTTGCTATCTCTACTACTGCACGGTCGCGGTGATCAGCGTCTCGTTACTCGCGGTCGCTGTGGTCGCGACGATCGTGGCTCTGGTTGTGATGGCTGAAGTAGCCGCGGTGCTGGTCGGGCCGGTCATCCTGTGGGGACTGATCGCTGCAGTGTGGTGGTACATGCTGTTCAACCGGCC
>NZ_LZMO01000085.1:0-20016 GCF_001665715.1 Gordonia sp. 852002-10350_SCH5691597 | reverse complement strand
GGTGAGGGTGCGGTGGGATCACCTACCGTGACCGTTTCCTGACGACAGTCGGCTGGCCCTGCTCTATTGGCGACCGGGTCGGCACGTCGTCGGAACGTAACCCCCGGGTCGATGGAGGAATGACGTGCTGAGGCTGTTGGGCGACAAACCGCTCGGCGCACGCGACGCCCCCGTGGTGGCGCGCGTCCTCAATGCCGATCCGGTCGCCAGTTGCATGGTTGCTGCCCGCTTCGAGACGCACGGTATCGACCCGAGGCTCCTCGGCGGCGAACTGTGGACCGCCGACGATCCCGCCACGTCGCTGTGCTTTTCGGGCGCCAACCTCATCCCGCTGCTCGGTACGAGCGCCGACATGACCTACTTTGCCGAGCGCGCCCTGTCGAGTTCGCGGGTCTGTTCGTCGATCGTCGGCGACTCCGAACACGTGCTCGCCATGTGGGATCGGCTGTGCTCTGCGTGGGGTCCCGCTCGCGAGGTCCGACCGGCGCAGCCGCTGCTCGCGCTGTCGGGTCCGCCGCTGGTTGCACCCGATCCGGGCGTGCGCCTGGTCACCCTCGACGATCTCGACGTCTACCTTCCCGCTGCCGTGGAAATGTTTATCGGGGAGGTCGGGGTCGACCCCTGCGCGGGGGATGGTGGCCGGTCGTATCGTCGACGTCTGGCCGCGTTGATCTCGGCGCAGCGGGTGTTCGCACGTTTCGACGGCTCCGCGGTGGTGTTCAAAGCCGAGATCGGTTCTCTTTCACGCCGAGTCGGCCAGATCCAGGGAGTCTGGGTCGATCCGGCGCGTAGGGGACACGGATTCGGGGCGGGGGGCACCGCTGCGGTGGCCGCGGCGGTGCAGGCACAGGGCCGTATTCCGAGTCTGTACGTGAACAGCTTCAATCTCCCGGCACGGTCGGTCTATCAGCGGATCGGATTCACCGAGGTCGGCACGTTCGCCACCGTCCTCGTCGACTAGGGCGAGCCTCCCCGGCGCGTGGTCCTCGCGGCCCTATCATCAGCTACCGATGGTGCTTTTGAGACGTCGCGTCGCTTCCCTGATTCCCGTGGCGATCAGTGCTGCGCTCATCGTCGGGGCCACCGCCTGTACCTCGGCGGATGACGGTCCGCGTCAGGCGGCACAGCACTTTCTCGAGGAGTTCGGCAAGCGGGATGTCGACGCCGCCGCGGCGCTGACCGACAATCCCGGTCAGGCTGCGCAGGGACTCGGGGGTGCGTGGTCGGGACTGGGTGCTACCTCGATGACAGCGGAGGCCGGTCGTGCCGACATCAACGGCGACACCGCCGACATCGACGTCACCTATCGCTGGAAGTTGCCCCGCGGTCGCGAATGGACGTACCCGGCCACGGTCAAGATGGGGCGGAGCGATTCCGGCTGGTCGGTCCGCTGGACGTCGACCGACGTACACCCGGATCTCGGTGCGAACCAACGCTTGTCGATGCGGATCGTCGAGGCGCCGCGAGCGACGGTCAACGAGGCCGACGGCTCGCAGGTGATGGTCAACGGAACGGTCGTCGGCGTCAACTTCGACGCGAAGAAGGCTGCGGAGCAGGGGTCCGTCGCCGATTCGGTGACCCGCCTGACCGCTGCACTCAACGCGACGGGCATGTCGCTCAACGCGCAGAAGATCGCCGAAGATTCGACGGCCACAGACGGCGAGTATCCGATCACGCGCCTCGACCACGCACAGTTCGACCGTCTCCGTGACCAATTGGCGATTCCCGGAGTCGTCACCAACGAGCAGGCCGAGCTCGTCTCCAAGGACCCGGGTTTCGCGCCCGCACTGCTGTCTCAGGTCAAGAAGGTCGTCGACAGCGAGGTCGACGGCAACGTCGGCTGGCGGGTCGTCACGGTCAACCCCAACGGACTCGACGCGGACGTCCTGACCGACCACGCCGCCACACCGGCGCCGTCGATCTCGTTGAGCCTGTCGCGCGCCGTCCAGGACGCCGCACAGCGGGCAGTCAACGCCACCAACCGTTTTCAGATCGCGATGGTTGTGATTCAGCCGTCGACCGGACGCATTCTCGGAGTGGCGCAGAACCAAGCCGCCGATACGAGCGGACCCATCGCCACCACCGGGCTGTATCCGCCCGGTTCGACGTTCAAGATGGTCACCGCGACCACGGCGATCAGACGCGATCTGGCACAACCGGATTCGCTCGTTCCCTGCCCGGGTGAGATCGAGATCGGTCCGCGAACCATTCCGAACTACGACAGATTCTCACTCGGCACCGTGACGATGCTGAAAGCGTTTGCGGCGTCGTGTAATACGACGTTCGCCCATCTCGCCAGCATGATGGGGCCGTCGGACCTCGCCAACACGGCAGCGGCGATGGGCGTGGGGGAGCAGTACAAGATCGCGGGCCTCGACGCCGTGTCCGGGTCCGTCCCGATCGCCAACGAGCTCGTGGCCAGGAGCGAGGACGGCTTCGGTCAGGGCAAGGTCTTGGTCAGCCCGCTGGGGCTGAGCCTGGTGGCGGCGACCGTCGCCAACGACGGCAAACGTCCTGTCCCGCAACTCATCCTCGGCAAGCCCACCACGGTGACCGGACCGACGCCTGCCCTCGAACCTGGCGTCGTGGACAAGCTCCGCCCCATGATGCGTGCGGTGGTCACCGAGGGAACGGGAACGACGATCGCCGAACAGGGCGAGATCTATGGCAAGACCGGTGAAGCCGAGTTCGACGGTGGATCGCACGCCTGGTTCGCGGGCTACCGCGGCGACCTCGCCTTCGCGACACTCGTCGTCCGCGGCGCCGACTCGAACAACGCCGTCGCGGTGACCCGCGACTTCTTCAACTTCCTGCCTCCGGGCTACGCGACGGCCACCCGCCCCTAGCGGTACGACGTCGAGAGGGTACCCGGGGTCGAGTGGGTACCCCGCGATCGAGTGGGTACCCCGGGCTCAGCGGCGCCGCGGGATGATCACCGGTTGGCCGGTCTCGGGGTGGTCCCAGATCTCGACGGGGTGGTCGTAGGTCTCCGACAGTCGGTCCGCGGTCATCACGTCGCGCACCGAGCCGACCGCCAGCAGATGGCCCTCCTTCATCAGGGCCACGCGGTCGGCGTAGGCGGCGGCGAGTGAAAGGTCGTGGACCACAAGCAAAATGGCGGCGCCGTTGTCGCGGTGGCTGCGCAAGATGTCGAGGACGCCCTCTTGATGGTGGATGTCGAGGGCCGCGGTCGGTTCGTCGAGAAGCATGATCGGGGTCGATTGTGCGAGCGCACGACCCAGCGAGACGCGCGCCTGCTGGCCCCCGGAGAGCTGTCCGAATGGGCGCTCGGCGATGTCGTCGAGATGGCACAGGTGCATCGACTCGGCGATGATCCGCGGTGAGTCGGCGGCCTGCGGAGTACGCAGCCACGGATACCGACCCATTTCGACGACCTCCGCGACCGTGAACGGCGTATCCGGACGATTCTGCTGGGTCACCAGCGAGCGTGCCCGCGCCAGATCCCGTGCGTGCATTCCGCCGATGTCGACGCCGCCGACCGTCACACGGCCCGCCTGCGGAGTTCGCAGACCCGCCATCACCGACAGCAGCGTCGACTTACCGCATCCGTTGGGGCCGACCAGCACGACGAGTTCGCCAGGCGCGACCTCCAGGGTGACGTCGCGGACCACGGTTCGCCCGCCGAGCTCGACGTCGATGTGCTCGCCGAGCAGCCCGGCCGTTGTCGGGGTGTCAGCGCTCACCAGCCGGCTCCCGCATTCCGACTCCGGCGTAGGAGCAGGAAGAAGACCGGCCCGCCGACGATCGAGGTGAACAGGCCGAGCGGCAGGCTCGCGGGAGGCATCACGGTCCGGGCCGCGAGATCGGCGGCAGCGAGGACCAGTGCGCCGCCGATGACGCTGGTGGGCAACAAGATCGAATGTCTTGGTCCGACGATCAGCCGCATGAGGTGCGGCACGATCAGTCCGACGAACATCACGATGCCGGTGAACGCGACGGCGGCCGCGGTCAGGATGGCCACCAAGACGATGACCTGCCGACGCACCACCTCGACGTTCACGCCGAGCGACGCGGCCTGCACCTCGCCGAGCGCGAGCAGATCGAGCTTGTGCACCAACAGAAACGACGCCGCGACGGCCGCGACGACGAGCGGCAGCGCCACCCACACCGGCCCCCAGCCGATGCCCTCGAGTGAGCCGAGTTGCCAGAACACGATCTGCTCGCGGGCCGTCGTCGACGCGATGAATGTGAGGTAGGCGATGATGCCGAGTGCGAAAGCGTTGACGGCGATCCCGGTGAGTACCAACATGATCGGCGACGACGAGCCGTCGCGCAGCGAGAGTACGTACACCGCTGCGGAGGTGGCGAGCGCGAAGACGAACGCGACAGCGGCGAGTGCCCACCCGTTCACGCCGACGCCTCCGACGACGATCATCAGTGCCGCGCCGACGGCGGCTCCCGACGACACTCCGACGACGCCGGGCTCGGCGAGGGGGTTTGCCAGGACGCCCTGCATGAGACACCCGCCCGCACCGAGCGCGGCACCGACGATGAGGCCCATGACAATTCGGGGGAAGCGGACGTTCCAGAGCGTGTACTCACCGATGTCGGCCGGAAGCGGTCCGATCGACAGGTGAAGGTGGTGTGCGAGGCTGCCGAGGACTTCGACGGGTGACACGCTGACCTGCCCGACGGCCGCCGACGTGATCACCACCAGGACGGTCAACACCAGGAGCGCCACGATCACGACGACACCCGATGCGCGGCCGCCGTGGGTGGTGAGATGTCGCGATCGCGACGGTGAGCGCTGCAGGGTCATACGTAGATGGCCCGGGCGAGCGCGCCGAGCACCTTCCCGGTGTCGGGTCCGAACGAGAGCATCTCGGTCTCGTCCATCTGGACGACACGATGCGCTTTGCCCGCACTGGTCTGCGAGACACCGGGGAGCGCGAGGACGCCGTCGAGTCCGCCGACCGAGTCGGCCCCCTGGGTCATCACGAGGATCACATCGGGGTTCGCGGTGAGCAGTGCTTCCGTGGTGACCTGGGTGAACCCGGGCTTGAGCCCCGATGCGGTCCCGGCGTCGGTGCCGCCGAGCGCTGCGATCAGATCATCGGCCCCCGATTGCGGTCCGGACATGAGCACCAGTCGTGGGCCGCGGATGTAGAGAAACGCCATGCGCGGATTGCCCGACGGATTGGGCACCGCTGCTCGGGCGTCGGCGATCTCCTTCTCGGTCCGCGTCACGAGTTGCTCACCGGCCTGCCGGACACCGAGGGCGGCGGCGACGTCGCGGATGAGGGCGGGGGTGGTGGCAATCGTTCGAGTGGAGGTGAACGCGACAACCGGGATGCCGGAGTTGCGGATCTGGTCGACGGCGCCGGGCGGTGTCGTGTCCTCGTCGACGAGCACCACCGTGGGGTTCAGCGCGAGAACCGCCTCGGCGCTGAGCGTGTGTCCGTTGGTCGTGACGAGGGGGAGTTTCGACGCTGACGGGAACGTCGTCGACGTGTCGCGGCCGACCACCCGCGATCCGAGACCGAGCGAGATCACGGTGTTGGCAAGCGTTCCGTTGCGATCGATCGCGATGATGCGGCTGGTGTCGGCGACCGTAACCGTGCCGTGTCCGACGGAGTCGACAGTCGTCGGCAGCGTGATCGCCGGGGTCGTGGTGACCGGCACGACGTCGGGGTCGGGAAGCGTCGCCGTCGACGGTCCGTTGCGCAGATGTGCGGTCGCGGCAACCGAACTGCTCGTCGACTGTTGGATGGGTGCGGTGCTACATCCCGCGACAAGCGCGACCAGCGCTCCCAGCAACACCGCGAGCACCCGTGAAGACCTCAATCGCCCGCGACCTCCCGCTTTCCCCGACATGTCATTCGTGCCACCTGGGGCAATGCGTCGGCTTAGTCTCACCTTAGTCGTCGCATCGACTGGGGCGTCCGACGGATCTGGCTCTCGACCAGCTCTGGCCGTAGCAGATTGCTACACTGGGTAGAGGTTCGTGGTCAGGACGAGACTTCGAGGTCAGGAGGAGACATGGCGAACGTCGCCGACAAGGTAACTCGTTTCTCGTCGGAGCTCGTCGACGCCGCGGCGTCGGAGGGTCGACGCGAACAGCGCTCTGCGCGACAGCAACTCGAGCACTGGGTGCGGGTCGGTCGTGAGGTGTCCGACCAGCGGCAGGTCGCCCGCCGTCGAGTCGAGGCCGCACTCGCCGGACGGCTCCCGCTCGGCGATCTGTCGATCGAGGAGGGGGCGGTGTTCAACGCGGAGATCGCCGCATCGCTCGAGGAGTCGCTCGCCACCGGCAATCACGTCGCCGATCGTGCGGCTCGCGGTCTCGCGACGGTCGCACTCGACGACCAGGGCCGCGTCGTGAAGCATCTGCCTGACGGTACGCAGATCGTTCTGTGAAGCGGCTCGACCTCGTCGTCGGGCCTAACGGTGCTGGTAAGACGACGTTCGTCGAGCAGCGCCTCGCGCCGCTCCTACCGGGCAGCGTGTTCGTCAATGCCGACGTGATCGCCCGCGAGCGCTGGCCCGACGCTCCCGAGGCGCACTCCTATGAGGCAGCCCGGATCGCCTCGACGATCCGCGAGACGCTGATTGAGCAGGGCGAGTCGTTCGTCGCCGAGACCGTCTTCTCTCATCCGTCGAAGCTGCACCTGATAACCCGCGCGCGACGATCGGGCTACGTCGTCGTCCTCCACGTCGTACTCGTTCCCGTCGATCTCTCGGTGGCACGTGTCGCCGAACGGGTCGTCGAAGGTGGGCATTTCGTGCCGGAGGACAAGATCCGCGGCAGGTATGAGCGTCTGTGGTCGCTGGTGTCTGCTGCGATCGGCATGGTCGATCACGCGACCGTGTACGACAACTCGGCTCCCGACACCACGCGGATCGTCGCGCGCTTCGTCGACGGCGACCACGCGGGCACCGCGCAGTGGCCGTCGTGGGCGCCCCACGAACTGGTCGAGATCACAGAGCCTAGTCTGGAGGTATGACCGTGCGCACTGCTCTTCGACCAGGAAAGCCGACACCCATCCGTCAGGTGCCCGACTCCATCGAGCGTCCCGAATATGTGTGGAAGCCGACCGTCAACGAGGGCCACGAGCCGTGGGTGCAGAGCCCCGAGGTCATCGAGAAGGTTCGTGTGGCGTCGAAGATCGCCGCCAACGCGCTCGCCGAGGCGGGCAAGGCTGTGGCCCCCGGTGTGACCACCGACGAACTCGACCGTATTGCACACGAGTACATGATCGACCACGGTGCGTACCCATCGACGTTGGGCTACAAAGACTTTCCCAAGTCATGCTGCACGTCTCTCAATGAGGTCATCTGTCACGGCATCCCCGATTCGACGGTCATCGAAGACGGCGACATCGTGAACATCGACGTGACCGCGTACATCGACGGCGCGCACGGCGACACCAATGCGACGTTCCTGGCGGGCGATGTCTCGCAGGAGGTGCGGGATCTGGTGGAGCGCACCAGAATTGCCACCGAGCGTGCGATCAAAGCTGTCAAGCCCGGTCGTGAGCTCAACGTCATCGGACGGGTGATCGAGGCGTACGCGAACAGGTTCGGCTACACCGTCGTTCGCGATTTCACCGGACACGGGATCGGCGAGACATTCCACAACGGGCTCGTCGTGCTGCACTACGACCAGCCCAACGTCGACACCGTGATCGAACCCGGCATGGTGTTCACGATCGAACCGATGATCAACCTCGGCGGCCTGCCCTGGGAGATGTGGGACGACGGCTGGACCGTCGTCACCGCAGACAAGAAGTGGACCGCACAGTTCGAGCACACGCTGGTCGTCACGGACGAGGGCGCAGAGGTTCTGACGATTCCCGACGCGTAGTGTTTCGCCCGGATCAGGCGATGGCGCTTGTGATGGTGTGAGGAGTCGAGACGTGGGCCAGCCCCCATACGGCCAACCCCCATACGGCCAACCCCCAGTTGGTCAACTACTCGGCATCGGTCGAGAAGTCTGCGAATCCCGAGTTGACGTCTGACCTTGAGCAACTCGTGAGCACCTGCGAGACCCTCACGGCGACGGTGACGGGCGCCAGTACGAGCACGGAAGTCGACATCCACGTCACGCCATTGACGATCGCCGGCATCAACGGTTCCTACCATGCGATGTCTGCGTGCAGGACGCTGGTGTGGGCCGATCAGGCGCTGCGCGCCCCGCCTTCGACGTGGATGGTCTCCCCGGACACAAATCCGGCGGTGAGCAGCCATTCGGCGGCGTTGACGATGTCGTCGACGGTGCCGACGCGTCCGGCGAGAGTGCCTCCCGCGACATCGTCGAAGAACGCGCTTCGGTCGGCGTCGGGCATCGCGTCCCAGGTTCCGGAGTCGATGATTCCGGGCGAGATCGCGTTCACGCGAATGGGTTTCAGTTCGTTGGCCAGATGGCTGACCGCGAACGAAACCGCTCCGTTCGTGATGCCCATGACCGAGTAGCCCGGCGCGGGCTTCCATGCGGCAACACCGGAGAACAGGGTGATCGATCCGCTCGGCGGCATCTGCGGCGCAAAATGCTTGGCCAGCAACATCGGTCCGATCACTTTGGCGTCGAACGCCTTGGCCGTCGCATCGTGATCGAGTTCGGCGACGGGCACGTTGTGATGTGCCGCAGCGGTACTCACGATGTGGTCGACGGCCCCGAGATCGGCGGCGGCCGAGGCGATCGACTGCTCTTCGGTGACGTCCAACGCGATCCCGCGTGCGTCGCGAAGCTCTGCAGCCGACTTCTCTGCGGAATCGATGTCACGCGCGCCGATGATCACCGACGCTCCGGCGGCGTCGGCTCGGCGTGCGATCGCCAGACCGAGATTCTTGGCACCTCCGACGACGAGGACGGTGGTGCCGGACAGGTGTGCGCTCATGGCGTGGTCCCTTCAGATCGGTAAGCTGAACATCGACAACGGTATGGATTTGATACCGGTATCTTCAACGAAATCGTCGACGAACTGCACAGATCCAGGAGTCGAGCGGTGCTGGTGGAGGCAACTGACGGCATAGCCGACTGCGGGGAGAGGACGAGATGGCCAAGGCGTACGACGTGATGGCAGCGACGTGTCCGAGTCGGGTTGTGCTGCACCGGATCGGGGCGCGCTGGACGGTGTTCGTCGTCACCGCGCTCTCCGACGGCCCGATGCGGTTCAGCGCGCTCAAGGCGCATATCGAGGGCATCACCCCGAAGGTGTTGACGGAAACCCTGCGCGCCCTGAATTACGACGGACTCGTCGACCGTCTCGACTTCGGTGGTCAGCCGCCGCACGTGGAGTACCAGCTCACCGATCTCGGTCGGTCGCTGTTGGTGCCGCTGGCGGCCGTGCGGGCGTGGGCGGAGGATCACGTCCCCGATGTCGAGGACGCGCACCGACGTTTCGTCGACGATCTCGCGCCGACGCGGACCGACGGGAGCGCCCCGATAGGGTGAGCCGGTGACGGAGTTACGCGGAGCGCTCCTCGTCGGGGGTACGAGTTCCGACGCGGGCAAGAGCCTCGTCGTGGCCGGACTGTGTCGAGCGCTCGTGCGCGAGGGAGTGCGCGTCGCGCCGTTCAAGGCGCAGAACATGTCCAACAATTCGGTCGTCACGCTCGATGGCGGTGAGATCGGTCGTGCGCAGGCGTTGCAGGCCACGGCATGCGGACTCGCACCGTCGACTCGATTCAACCCGGTGCTGCTGAAACCGGGAAGCGACCGACGTTCGCACGTCGTGGTCCGCGGGCAGCCCGCAGGCGATGTGGGCGCGCGTGACTACCTCACCCGCAGAGCGGAGCTGCGTGAGGTGGTCGCCGACGAACTCGCTTCTCTGCGTGCAGAATTCGACGTCGTCATCTGTGAAGGTGCAGGATCGGTCGCCGAGATCAACCTCCGCGACTCCGACATCGCCAACATGGGTCTGGCGCGATCGGCAGACCTACCGGTGATCCTCGTGTCCGATATCGACCGCGGCGGATCGCTCGCGCACCTGTTCGGCACCACCGCACTCCTTGACCCCGACGACCAGGCGTTGATCGCCGGGTACGTGATCAACAAGTTCCGCGGCGACCAGACGATCCTCGACCCCGGCCTGGAAACCCTGAGCGCGCTGACCGGTCGCCCGACGCTGGGCGTGCTCCCGTTTGTCGACGATCTGTGGATCGACGCCGAGGACTCGTTGGCCGCGCCGGTGGGACGCAGGGTCGGTCCGCCCGAAGCCGCAGGCGCACACAGTGAGGGTTCGGGCGCGTCCGAGCGGCTGACTGTCGCCGCCATCCGGTTGCCACGCATCTCGAACTCCACCGACGTCGAGGCGCTTGCCTGCGAACCGGGTGTCGATGTCACCTGGGTCGCCGACCCGACGTCGGTGCGCACCGCCGACCTGGTCGTCGTACCGGGAACGCGCGCGACGGTGTCCGACCTCGCGTGGCTTCGTGAACGCCAACTCGACGTCGCGCTGACCGAACGCGCCGCACGGCACGGCGCGATCCTCGGCATCTGCGGCGGCTTCCAGATGTTGGGCAGAAGGATCGTCGACCCGGTCGAATCCGCCGGCGGGGTCGCTGTCGACGGTCTCGGCCTGCTCGACGTCGACGTTCGATTCGAGCCCGACAAGGTGCTGCGCACGACGACCGGCGTCGTCGACGGCGTCGAGGTCACCGGGTACGAGATCCATCACGGCAGGGTCGTCGACTCGGCGGAGGCGTCGTGGATCGACGATGCTGTGCAGGGGCCGGAGGGTGCCCGTCGCGGTGCGGTCCGGGGCACACATTGGCACGGGCTGTTGGCGTCGAATGAGTTCCGGCGCGGCTACCTGCGCGAGGTCGCCGCAGGCGCGGGTAAGCACTTTGAACCGGCAGGTGACACCGACGTCGCCGCGATCCGGGGCAGGCAACTCGATCTCATGGCTGACCTGGTGACAGCGCACCTCGATATGGCCGCGATCTGCGACATCATCGGCGGCGGCGCGACGCGACGGGCGCCGACGATTGCCCACTACCTGGACGGGCACCGGTGAACGTCGGGGGCAGCGGGTCCGGAAGTAGTGAGATTTGCAACCTGTGACCCGGCTCAACCCGCTGATTCATCGGCGGTCCCGCCGCTAGGGTTGGTGGAGTGGAAACTGAGCGGCGCGAGATCACAGTCGGCGACCTGACCTTCGACGTTCGCGTCGGCGGTCCTGACCGCGGCCCGTGGGTGCTGCTGTTGCATGGCTTCCCTGTGAACAGCTCCTGCTACGACGACGTCGCCGACCGCCTGCACGAGTCTGGCCTTCGGACCATCCAGGTCGATCAGCGGGGTTACAGCCCGGGGGCGCGTCCCGAGGGCGTCGACGCCTACCGGCTCGACGCGCTCGTCGACGACGCTCTCGGCGTACTCGATGCACTCGACGTGCCGTACGCGATTCTCGTCGGACACGACTGGGGTGGAATCGTCGCCTGGCACCTCGCAGGTAAGCATCCCGACCGGTTCACCGGACTGATCGTGGCGAGCACGGGCCATCCGTCGGCGATGCGCGATGCGATCAAAGACCCGGACGCTTCCGACGATCAGCGCCAGAAGTCGGCGTACATCAAGGATTTCATCGCCGAGGGTGCGGAGGAGATGCTCCTTGCGCGAGACGGGGTGCTGCTACGTCGCGCAGGTGTGACAGCTGAGGAATTGGCCCCGCTACTCGAACCGGGGGCTCTGACGGCAGGACTCAACTGGTACCGCGCCAACTTCACCGGCGACGTCGCCGCGACTCTCTCGTGCCCGCCGATCGAAATCCCCACCACCCTGGTGTGGAGCGACGGCGACACCGCGCTCGGCCGGGCGCAGGCGCAGGGGAGTGGCCGCTACGTCTACGGCGACTACCGGTTTTGTGAACTGCCCGGCATCGACCACTGGATTCCGCAGAAGGCCGCGAAGGAGTTGGCCAGCGAGATCTCGCTGCGCTCGGCGGTGTTCTGACGAACCTCGCTGCGCTCGGTGGTGTTCTGACGAACCTCGCTGCGCTCGGTGGTGTTCTGACGAACCTCGCTGCGCTCGGTGGTGTTCTGAGCGGGATTTCTCGCCTCAAAACTCCAGCCCGAGCAGCGCGTTCTCCAGCACCTCCGGCATGGCCGGGTGAATCCAGTACTGCCCGCGTGCCATCTCCTCGACGCCGAGGCCGAAGCTCATCGCCTGGATCGCCGGCTGGATGAGCGTCGGCGCCTGTGGGCCGATGATGTGGACTCCGAGCAGGCGGTGGGTCTCGCGGTCGGCGATGACCTTGCACGCGCTGGTCGTGTCCTCCATCGCCCAGCCGTAAGCGACGTCGCCGAACTCCTGCACCTTGACCGCGATGTAGTGGCCGCCGTCGCGCGCTTCGAACTCGGTCAAGCCCACCGCCGCGACCTGCGGGTGGGTGAACACCGCCGCGGGCACCACGTCGTGCTGGAAGGTGTCGAGATCTGGTGCGTCCCAACCCTTGAGTAGGTTGGCCTGCACGACGCGCTCCTCGTGGTTTGCCACGTGCTTGAGCTGGAACGGCGAACTCACGTCGCCGAGTGCCCACACTCCACGCGCACCTGTACGACCGTGCGAATCCACGTCGACCCGGCCGTCGTCGGTCAGGTCGAGGCCGATCGTCTCGATGCCGAGTCGGTCTCCGTTGGATACTCGCCCGGTCGCCACGAGGAGGACGTCGGCTTCGACGATCTCGTCGTCGCCGAGGGTGAGTCGGACCCCGCCGGCTGCAAGATTCTCGGCCGAGACGAGGTCGCGCTCGAGCCGGACGTCCCACTTGGCGCTCGCGATGTCGGTGAACCGCGTCGACAACTCGGTGTCGAGCTTGCGGAGCAGCCTCGGACCGCGCGCCAGGATCGTGACCTGTGTGCCGAGCGATCCGAAGACGTGCGCGAATTCGGCTGCGATATAACCACTTCCGAGGATGATCATGCGTTCTGGAAGGTCGGGGAGTCGCATCACGTCGTTGTTGGTGTGGTAGGTCACGCCCGACTCGGTGATGCCTGCCGGTATCACCGGACGCGAACCCGCCGCGATCACCACTTCGCGGGCGAGTACCAGCGCGTCGGCGGTCACGAGTCGGTACAGGCCGCCGTCGTCGCGGCCGTCGAATTCGACGTGCGAGGCGTACACGGTGATGTTGTCGCAGTCGAGTTCGCGGTACTGCAGCCCGCCGGTCGAGATGGGATCGATCCGCCCGAACACCCTGTCGCGAATCGCCGGCCAGTCGACGCCCTCGACGCGGGAATGAACGCCGAAACGGTCACCGTCGGAGGCGATGTCGGCGATCTCTGCGGGGTAGACGAACATCTTCGTCGGGATGCACCCGACATTGAGGCAGGTCCCGCCGTAGATGCCCTCCTCGAAGATGGCGATCTGCTTCTCGGCGAAGCGGTCGTCGGGAATCGAGTTGCCGCTTCCGCTCCCGATGATGGCGAGATCGACTGTCTGCGTGGCTGATCGGGTGTCGGGTGATGCGGTCACGATGCGCTCCTCGCGGGAGAGGGGTCGACGATGGTGTCGAGCCACCGATCGACCTCGGTGTAGGCCTGTGTGCGCGCCGACTCGACGGACAGAAACACGTCGTGGCGTGCACCGGCGATGGGGGCGATCGTGACGTGACCGCCGAGACTGCCGCTCCACTGCGCGATCTGCGTGACGTCGAGAACGACGTCGACCGCATCGACGGCGGGTGAGTACTTCTTGGCGAACTTCGTTGCGTCCGAGCGCAAGACTAGTGTCGGCACTCCGACGTCGATGCCGTGATGAAGGTGGCGTTGACCCGAGCGGACCGCGTTGAGGAATCCGAACGTGACAGGGAAGCCGCCGAGTGGCTTCTTCGTGAGGTCGTATGCCCACTCTCCGTGGGAGTCGACGTGCAGGCTCTCGCCGTACGCCGCGGAGAGTTCGCGGCTGAGTGTCTCGAACGGCCGCACGGCCGCAAGGGTTTTGATGAGCATCGTCACCGGGTAGGTGCGCAGCACGGGCTTGCCCTGCAGGTCGAGCCACGGACTGTTGAGCAGCAGCCCGGACACGCGTGCGTGGCGCTCGGGCGATGTGGCGCGGAGCCGATCGAGCCACAGCGGGGTGATCAATCCGCCTGTCGAATGCGCAGCGACCAGGACCGGCGTGTCAGGGGTGAAGTCGTCGGCGATCGCGTCGAGTGCGAGCCCGAGTTCGAGGTCGTAGGCCGCGAGGTCGCGGACGAAATGCGGAGTCTGCCCGTCGAGCAGGGACCGTCCACATTTGCGTAGATCCAGCGCGTAGAACGCGTACCCGCGGTCATGGAAGTGATCGGCGAGGGGCTCATGAAAGAAGTAGTCGGTGAATCCGTGGACGTAGAGGACGGCGCCCTTGGTTGCGGCCGCCGGCGCGATCGGCTTGCGAACCAGGGTCGCGGTGATGGGACCCTCGCCGTCCGGGTCGGGACCGAGGTCAAACGTCCAAACCTCGTAGTGGTCGAGGAAACCGTCGGGTTGCCAACCGGAATCGCGGTCAGCGGAATCGTCTTGCACCGAGGAGGTCGACTGCCGAGTGGCCGACTCTGGGGACACCGTCACGATTTCCACTGTAAAGGCGCATGCGACGCGCGCACGCAAGTGTCATCCGGCCCACACTTGGCGGAGGCGATTCGGGCGCACACACACTCATGGGGAACAATGGTCGACGTGGACGAGGATTCGTCCTCCGCAACACAAGACAGTGTTGTCGAGTGGAGTCTGAAGTGGGGTCCGAGTTGTCTGAATCGGTGATCAAGACGGACGTTGCGCTCGTGGGCGCCGGCATCATGAGTGCCACCCTCGGTGCGCTGCTGCGGCAGGTGCAGCCTGACTGGACGATCAGCCTCTTCGAACGGCTCGATGCCGCGGCCGGAGAGAGCAGTGACCCGTGGAACAACGCGGGCACCGGCCACTCGGCGTTGTGCGAGCTCAACTACACCCCGAAGACCGCAGACGGTGGCGTCGACATCACCAAGGCGATCGCCATCAACGAGCAGTTCCAGGTCTCTCGACAGTTCTGGGCCTACGCGGTCGACAACGACATCATCTCCCGCCCTTCGGAGTTCATCAATCCGATTCCGCACGTGAGCTTCACCCACGGCGACGCGGGCGTCGACTACCTCCGCAAGCGCTACGACGCGCTCTCGAAGGAAGTTCTCTTCGAGGGCATGGAGTACATCACCGATCCGGGCGAGTTCAGTGCACGACTCCCGCTGATGTCGCAGGGTCGTGACTTCTCGGACCCGGTCGCGTTGAACTGGTTCACCGAGGGCACCGACGTCGACTTCGGTTCGCTCACCCAGAAGCTCCTCAACTTTGTGGGCAAGGGTGGCGACATCTACTTCGGTCACTCCGTGACCAACCTGAGCAAGCAGTCCGACGGAAGCTGGATCGTCAAGGTACGCAACGTCCGTACCGGCGAGAAGTGGACCGTGCACGCCAAGTTCGTGTTCGTCGGCGCGGGCGGTGGTGCGTTGCACCTGCTGCAGAAATCCGGCATCAAAGAGGCAAAGGGTTTCGGAGGCTTCCCGGTCTCGGGCGAGTTCTTCCGCTGCAACAATCCCGAGCTCATCGAGGAGCACCACGCCAAGGTGTACGGCCAGGCCGCCGTCGGCGCGCCGCCGATGTCGGTGCCGCACCTCGACACCCGTGTCATCAACCATCGCCAGGGTCTGCTGTTCGGGCCGTACGCCGGATGGTCGCCGAAGTTCCTCAAGAGCGGCAAGATGACGGATCTGCTGAGCACGGTCAAGCCCGGCAACGTACTGCCGATGCTCTCGATCGCACCGCAGGAATTCGGCCTGCTCAAGTACCTCATCGGCGAGCTCGCCGCGAGCTCCGCCGATCGCGTCGACACCCTGCGTGAGTTCGTGCCCCGCGCCATCGGCGACGACTGGGAGCTGATCACCGCAGGTCAGCGTGTGCAGGTCATCCGTAAGAACAAAGACGGCGTCGGCGGCAAGCTCGAGTTCGGCACGGCGGTCGTCGCTGCCGGAGACGGCACGCTCGCAGGTCTGCTCGGCGCGTCGCCCGGCGCGTCGACGGCGGTTCCGGCGATGCTCTCAGTGCTCGAGCAGTGCTTCCCGGCCGATTTCGAGCGCTGGACGCCGAAGCTGACCGAGATGATCCCGTCGTTCGGCAAGAAGCTCTCCGACAACGCCGACCTCTTCCACCAGGTCTGGGATTGGACGAGCAGCAGTCTCGAACTACGTCGCGATACCGTCGCGGCCCCGGCCGACGCCGACGTCGAGCCCGCGCCGGCAGGCTGAGTTGTGACGTGCGTGCTGTCGGTGTGATAGTCACGACACCATGACCTCTGGGCAGCTTCATCGCAGTTACACGGCCGACCTCGACGTCGAGACGCTGTACGACATCCTGCGATTGCGCGTCGACGTCTTCGTCGTAGAGCAGTCCTGCCCGTACCCGGAGCTCGACGGTCGGGATCTCGAACCCGCCACCCGCCAGCTCTGGGTGTCCGACGACGAGGGGCGTGTGGTCGCGACGTTGCGGCTCCTGGAGGATTCCGGGGCGCCCGGTGACGGCGAGCTCTATCGGATCGGGCGTGTGTGCACCGATCGTTCTCGCAGGGGCGAGGGCATGACCGCGCGTCTCATCGAGACAGCGCTCGCCGAGGTCGGCGAGCACCCATGCCGTATCGAGGCGCAGAGCTATCTCATCGACATGTACGCGAAGTTCGGCTTCGTCGTCGACAGCGAGGAGTACCTCGAGGACGGCATCCCGCACGTCTCGATGATTCGGCCTGCCAGAAGCACGCGCTCATGAGCGGCAGGCACGCTGTCGCAGCTCCGGCGAGCACCGGCGCCACACCCGCTCGATACCCGTTCAGCGCGGTCGTCGGGCAGGAGCGACTGAAGTTGGCGCTGATCCTGTGTGCGGTGTCTCCCGGTATCGGCGGTGTGCTGATCCGCGGCGAGAAGGGGACGGCCAAATCGACCATCGTGCGCGGACTCGGACCGCTGATCGCGCATGGGGGCACGGCCCACGACGGCGTCAGCGAATCGCCGACGGGCAGGGTCGTCGAACTCCCCATCGGCGCCACCGAGGATCGCGTCGTCGGTTCGCTGGACCTGACGGCCGTACTGCGCGACGGTGAGGCGGTGTTCACGCCTGGCCTGCTGGCGCGTGCCGACGGGGGAGTGCTCTACATCGACGAGGTCAATCTTCTGGCCGACCACCTGGTCGACGTGCTGCTCGACGCCGCGGCCAGTGGACGCGTGACCATCGAGCGTGACGGTGTCTCGCACACCCAGCCGGCCGACTTCGTACTCGTCGGAACGATGAATCCCGAAGAGGGAGAACTGCGTCCGCAACTGCTCGACCGATTCGGGCTGGCCGTCGACGTCACCGCGGCGCGTGAGGTCGACGAGCGTGTCGAGGTCGTTCGACGCCGGATGGACTTCGACGCCGATCCCGATCGCTTCGTCGAGCGGTATGCCGACGACGAGCGCGCGCTCGCCGACCGGATCGCCGCCGCGCGCGGGTCTGTGGGAAACGTCGAGATCAGCGAGCGAGAACTGCGACGCATTGCAGGCATCTGCGCACACCTCGACGTCGACGGACTGCGCGGCGACATCGTCGTCGCGCGCACCGCGGCCGCACATGCGGCACTGCGCGGGTCCACGTCGGTGACCGAGGAGGATGTGCGCGTCGGCGTCGAACTCGCACTGCCACACCGGCGTCGACGAGATCCCTTCGACGAGTCGGGCATGTCCGAGCAGCAACTCGACGACGCGCTGTCCGCAGGCGACGACGCCGCGGGTCCACCGGAAGAGCCCGAGCCGGACCCCGACGGGCCCGACGGTGCTCCCGCGTCCGAGCAGCGCGAGGAGTCGTTCGACGGGTCGCCCGCTGACTCCGATCCCGCTGGACCCCAACAGGATTCCAGTGCCGAGCCGGTCGACCAGGAAGTGTCCGGGCAGTCGCAGCAACCGCCGCGCGGGCAGATGTTCGGCACCGCGGCGTCGAGTTCTGGTGTGCGCGTGCGTCGCCTGCGGGCCGACGGCGTCGGCGATGGCGATCCCGGTAAGCGCTCACGCGCACGAAGCCGTCGCGGACACACTGTGGCCGACACCGACTTCGCGCACGGTGGGCCCATTCATCTCTTCGGGACAGTGCTGCGCGCCGCAGGGCGTTCGGTGGCCGCCGCCGAGGTATCGACGTTGATGCCCGAGAGATTATCGGTCGCACCGGTCGATCTGCGTGGGGCACAACGCATTGGGCAGGAGGGCAATCTGGTGGTGTTCGTCGTCGACCTGAGCGGGTCGATGACGGCACGCAGGCGACTGAGCGCCGTGAGCCGCTTATGCGTTGACCTGCTGCGCGATTCGTACACCCGGCGCGATCGGGTCGCGGTGATCGTGGCGCGCGGATCGCGTGCAGAACTTGCCGTGCCGCCGACGAAATCCGTCGATATCGCTGTGCGACGGCTCGCCGACATCAGAACCGGTGGCCGAACCCCGTTGGCGGAAGGGCTGATCGAGGCACAACGTGTCATCGAGCGTGCCCGCCGTGCCGAGCCCCGACGTCGACCGCTGCTCGTCGTGTTGACCGACGGCAGGGCCACCGCGGGACCGGACGCTGCGGGGCGCGCATCCGTTGCGGCGCAGCGAATTCGGCGCAACGGTATCGACAGTGTCGTCGTCGACTGTGAGCAGGGCGTGGTCCGACTCGGACTCGCCGCGGATCTTGCCGTGCGCCTCGGGGCGCGGACGATGCGGATGGACGACCTGTCGGTGGCGGCGTTGTCGGCTCCCGCGACCGACCGGCGTCCGTCGCGCGCGTCGGCCGCCTGATCAGAGTCCGCGCGAGAGTAGGGAGAGTTACTGTGCCCCAGGGTGTTCCGCAGACGGTTCCCGACGATGGGTTGACCACCCGGCAGCGTCGACAGCAGCCGGTACTCGCCGTGCACACCGGTGACGGCAAAGGAAAGTCGACGGCGGCGTTCGGAATGGCCATGCGCGCGTGGAACGCGGGCCTGCGGGTGGCGGTCTTCCAGTTCGTCAAGAGCGCCAAGTGGCGTGTGGGAGAAGAGTCCGCGATGGCCGCGCTCGGCGAGGTCCACAACGAACAGGGCATCGGCGGGCCCGTCGAATGGCACAAGATGGGGCAGGGTTGGTCGTGGCTGCGCGCCAATGCCGACGTCGCCGACGACCACGCCGCGGCGGCACGCGCCGGTTGGGACGAGATCGCCCGCCGTCTCGCCGACGAGCAGCACGATTTCTACGTGCTCGACGAGTTCACCTACCCCCTCGACTGGGGATGGATCGACACCGACGAGGTGGTGCGGACACTCGTCGACCGACCCGGTCGCCAACACGTGGTGATCACCGGACGTCGTGCTCCCGACGCACTGGTCGACGCTGCCGACCTGGTGACCGAGATGCGCAAGGTCGCGCACCCGATGGACGCGGGACGTAAGGGCCAGAAGGGAATCGAGTGGTGAGCCGCAGGGCGAGGGCGACATGACCTCGATCCCCGCAGTGGTCGTGGCCGCGCCGTCGTCGGGTAGCGGCAAAACCACCGTGAGTACCGGGTTGATCGGCGCGCTACGCAGGGCAGGGCGTCGCGTTGCGCCGTTCAAGGTCGGCCCTGACTACATCGATCCCGGCTATCACGCGGTCGCCGCGGGACGTGTCGGCCGCAACCTCGATCCCAACCTGGTCGGAGCCGACCTGATCGGGCCCCTGTTCGCGGCCGGAGTTGCCGACGCCGACATCGCGGTCATCGAGGGAGTCATGGGACTCTTCGACGGCAGGATCACCGCCGACGATGCCGCCGAGATGGACCCGATCGGTATGGGCTCCACGGCGCATGTCGCCACACTGCTGAACGCACCGGTCGTTCTCGTCGTAGACGCCGCGGGTCACAGTCAGTCGCTCGCCGCACTGCTCCACGGCTTCGTCGGCTACGAGCCGTCGGTGCGGATCGCGGGCGTGGTGCTCAACCGGGTGGGCTCCCCGCGACACGAGGCGGTGCTGCGACAGGCGTGTGCGCGAGTCGGGATGCCTGTCCTCGGGGTCTTGCGTCGCGACTCGCGCCTTCAGG
>NZ_LZMO01000084.1:0-17206 GCF_001665715.1 Gordonia sp. 852002-10350_SCH5691597 | reverse complement strand
GAACACAGTCCTCCTGAAACGACATGATCGCCGCAACCTCTCACCTGAGAGTGTTGCGACGATCATGTGAACCCGCCATTCGGTTGCGGGGCCCGCTGTTGTGTACCGAGTCGTCTCGCTGATGGACTGTCAACTCCCGGTCTGAATGTGTGTCAGATCGCTGGACGTGGGCGCTGCAGCACCCACATTCTTCGATTATGTCCACTTGTCAGCGGATTCCCGTAACCGCAACAACAACGGTGGAAATGAATAGAGTGACATCGACAGTGCACGATCCCACTCATTCCGCGACTCGGAGACCACCGCAATGTCGAAGAGCTTCTACCGTGTATCGCTTGGACTGATCATTGCGGCGGCCCTCGCCATGGGACTGCCCCCGAGTGCGCATGCCGACGAACGGCTCCCCATCGGCGTCCTACCGAAACCGGTCAGCTGCGCCTGGTTGACCTTCCCCGGACGTGCGGGTGCGTGGCCGGTTCCCCTCCACGCGCCGAATCCCGGAATCGGGCTACTGACAATGCCGCGTGCCGACGACCGTGTACAGCGCGCTCTTCCACCGAGAATCCATCTCCGGACCGACAAGGCGGGATTCAACTCGATCTGGCAGTACGCGCTTTTCGGCGGTAACCTCTACGCGAAATCTGCCAAGACACAGGGGGATTGGCGGATCGCGCCAGTTCCTCAGTGTTTACAGGGGCAGATGACCGGCTTGTCCGTCGACGGGAGTCGTCTCGTCGTTCTGGTGTACGGCGGCCGAATCGCCACCTTGGAATCTGCCGACGAGACACCTGAACTATGGTGGTGGACCACACGATTCGGTTCGCCGATCTGGCTCAACCCCGCTGGCAACAAGGTTCGACCCGACCAACGTGCATGGAGCTTCTCGTGGCTCGATCCGATCTACACGTCGGTGATCCCTTTCCGCCAAGAGGCGACGTGGACAGACACCGCGGGCCACAAACAGCCTGTCGGCGGCGCAGGTGTCACAACTGTCTACACACTGTCCAAGAACGGTAACCGGATCCACATCCTCGATCCATGGTTGCCCGGCGCAGACCCGCTCAAACCCAGCGACAAACGCTTCTCCGACGACTACAGCTACGAAATGCTCGGCCCGCTCGATGGACGGTTCGTATCGCGCAACCTGTCGTCGTCGGGTTCGACAACCTTCGTCATCAACGACTACGGCGACATGTATACACGCCTGTGGGATTTCGACATCTCCGGAGCCGACACCCTCTTCTTCTCCTACACCCCGGAGAACCAAAGGAATCTACAGGGCGCCCCGAACAACTTCGAGGGCTTCTTCGCACAGTATCCGTTCCTGCGCAGCGTCTTTCCGCAGGCCTACGCCAAGTTCCAATTGCCTCCTCCCGCCTGGGTCCGGCAGCCGAAGGTGCCCGGCGAGATCACGTCGGCCATCACCATCCGGCAAACCGGCTTCTCGTCAGACAAGCGCGAACTCCGTGTCGAAGGACGACGCAACGGGCAGAACGGATACTGGTACAAGCCGATCGACCCGAACACGTCGTGGTCGTTCGCGCCGGTCAGCGGCTACTCACTCGCGCGTCCACTACTCGACAACCAGGCGGGAGACACCAGCTCGCTCACGCTGGTTCCCGGCGCCGACGTGAACTACCGATACGCCGACAAGTCGGGATGGACGCTGACGACGCGCAATTTCGACTACGCGACCGACACCGCGAACTACGAACTCTGCGTCGACGGCACGTGCGCCAGCATCATCGGCTACCTCGCACCGACGCCCCGGCCTGGTTGGACACCCGAGGGACTGACCTCGTATCAGCGCCTCTACCAAGGGATGCTGGTGCTCGACAGCAAGGACCGCCAACGCGTCGACGCGAATCCGCGGTTGCGCGCGGCGGTTCGTTCACTCATTCCCAATCAACGCATGGAGAACATCATCGCCACCGCGAACACCTCACGGATGACGGTGTTCACCCTGGACCGAAAAATGGTGGAAATGCCCAGATTCCGATGAGCGAGCGCGACACAGAGCGGTCAGGGCCCCGCCCGGCAGCTCAGGTCAGCCGAGCAGACGCCAACTCTGCGCCACGCGTGAGGCTTTCGAGCTTGGCCCACGCGATCTGCGGATGGATACGACCGCCGAGTCCGCAGTCGGTCGACGCGACGACGTTCTCCGGCCCGACCAGGGTTGCGAAGCGTTCGATCCGGTCGGCGACGAGCTCGGGATGCTCGACCACGTTGGTTGCGTGACTGACGACACCGGGAGCGATCTTCTTCCCGTCGGGAAGCGTGACGTCCTGCCAGACCTTCCACTCGTGCTCGTGTCTCGCGTTGGCGCCCTCGAATGAGTATGTGCCCGCGTTGATCTCGAGCATCAGATCGACGAGGTGACGGAATTCGAGGTCGGTGGTGTGCGGCCCGTGCCAGCTACCCCAGCACAGGTGGAAACGCACCTGCTCGGCCGGAAAACCCCGCAGCGCATGATTGAGCGCTTCGACGCGGATGCGGGTGAATGCGAGATAGTCCTCGATCGTCGGTTCCGGGTTGATCTGATCCCAGTTCTCCGCGATCGACGGATCGTCGATCTGCAGGATGAGGCCCGCGTCGATGATCGCCTTGTATTCCTCACGCATGGCGTCGGCACAGGCCCAGATGAACTCTTCTTCGGTCGAGTAGTAGTCGTTGCCGATCCGCGATGCCGAGCCAGGCGAAAGCGATGTGATGAATCCTGTCTTCTGATCCGATTCGGCAAGCGCCGCTGTGAAATTCGCGATATCGGCGGCGATCGCGTCGTGACCTGTGTAGGTGACCGGACCGGTAGCAGTCGGGAACAGTGCTCCGCGCTCTCCCACCGCGATGCCGCTTTCCGGATCGTGATAGGCGTCGGCGAAGATCGTCCAGTCACGACGATCCGGAAAGGTGGTGAGCCTCACGTGGCCCGGCGTCGAACGTTTCGGTTCGTCAGCAAAGGGGCCGCCGTCGGTTAGTTCGAGGCCACCGAGCCGGTTGAACGAATACGACCACCAGGCACCGTAATCGACGTTGCTGGACATCGACTTTCCGTATTCGCCGTCGCCGGGAATTGTGATCCCCAGGTCGACCTGGCGCTTCACCAGCGCGGCGACCTCGTCGGCGAGCAGCGACTCGAAGTCTGCGCTCGTGTGGAGTTGGAGTCCGTCGGCTGACTCCTGACGTGCCTTGTTGGCATCGACGAGTCGCTTCGTGCGGGGAAGGCTTCCCGCCTGGGACGTGGCTATACCGGTCATCGGGATACTGCACACTTTCGATCGGTTCGGATGGCGTCCGCCCTACGATCACGCGTGCACGCCCACGAACCCTCATGTGCAAGAGCCCCACCCAGCCGGGTAGTCGGAGTGCCGCGCGCTCATCCTCGAGGCAGACAAACCGCCGGATACGGCGTATCCGGCACAGCGGCAAGTGATCGGACTCGTCGACGCGGCGGGGCGTCGACTCACCGTTGCGGGACAGTCCCGGATTCGCACCGGGTTCCCCTCGACACATTGTGGTGTCTCGTCATCCGCCCACGCGTCGGGGCTCCACACGGCCGGACGGACGAACCGACTGCACCTTCGAGGTTATCCGACCCCCGAAGGCAGGATCTGTGTGGATGGTGGGGTGTTGCGGCACCCCGCCATCCACACACGAGCACACGACCTACACCTGTGCGCCGACTACTTCGGTGGCATCCGGATTCCGCCGTCGACGCGGACGACCTCGGCGTTCATGTAGGAGTTGCTGACCAACTCGATGACCATCGAGGCGAGTTCGTCGGGCTCACCGAGACGCTTCGGGAACAGGACGTTCTTGCCGAGGTTGGCCTTGAATGCGTCGGAGTCGGGGCCCGAGCCGTAGATCGGGGTGTCGATCAGGCCGGGTGCCACGGTGTTGACGCGGATGCCGACGGCCGACAGGTCGCGCGCGACCGGGAGCGTCATGCCCACGACGCCACCCTTCGACGACGAGTACGCGGCCTGACCGATCTGTCCGTCGAATGCTGCGACGCTGGCCATCGACACGATCGCGCCGCGCTCTCCGGTCTCGGTGGGCTCGAGGCGGCTCATCGCGGTGGCCGCGAGACGAATCGCGTCGAAGGTGCCGATCAGGTTGATCGCGATGACCTTCTTGTACGCGTCGAGGTTGTGGGCCGAGGCGAACTCGCCGTCCTTGCCAACGGTGCGCTGCGCCCAGCCGATGCCCGCCGAGTTGACCAGCACACGGAGCGGGCCGAGCTCGCTCGCCTGATTGACAGCGGTCTCGATCTCGGCGGTGTCGGTGACGTCCACCGAGACGAACTCGCCGCCCACTTCCTTGGCCAGCAGTCCGCCCTTGTCGGCGTTGAGGTCGGCGACGACGACCTTCGCGCCCTTGGCGGCCAACTGGCGAACCACTGCGGCGCCGATACCCGACGCCCCACCCGTCACGATTGCACTTGCTCCGTTGATATCCACGTGGCCAGCCTACGACGAACTGTGTCGCGGATAACAGCGGGGCCGAGCGATCGCTCGGGAGCACGAATCGTCAGAGGTTCACAGAGCCCGATCGGTTCAGGGAGCCCGATCTGTTCACGGAGCCCAATCGGTTCACGGAGCCTGATCGGTTCACGATGCCCGATCGGTGAACATGGCGACGAGAAGGTCGCGCCGCCGCGAGACCAGTGCGGGATCGAGTCGGTGCCGACGAGCGAGCGTGCACATGCCGTGCAGGGAAGACCACAGCTCACTGCAGACGACAGCACTCGTCGCGCTCGTAGTCGCCGTTTCCCTGGCGTGAAATACCCGACGCGAGATACCCAGTCGACGCTCTCGAGAGCACAGTCGGCAATCCCGAGCGCACAGTCGGCAATCCCGAGCGCACAGTCGATGGTCAGACGCAGCGGACGATCGGCTCGGGGTCGTACTTCACGGTGCGTGTGTGCCTGCTGATCTCGGCGCCGGTGGCGGCGTCGGAGATGACCCGAGTGTTCGACGTCGTGAAGCCGCGAATCCCGTTGTCGGCCAAGCATTCGTCGCCGCGAGGCAACTCGACGACCGAGGGTGAGGTGTAGGCGTAGCGGTCGCCGGTGATCGACTCGACGTCGACCGTCTTGGTGCTCCACATGCGCACGATCACACTCGAGGGCGTCCATCCGGTCTCGATCAGGATTCCGTGGCGGGTGTTGTTCCGGAAGACGAGATCGATCGCGCCCTCGAAGACCGTCGCCTCACGCGCCTCCGGGTACCGCGAGATGTAGTAGCTGTGCTCGGTGTGGTCGACATCCTCGAGGCCCGCGAAGTACGACGCGTTGAACAGCGTGGTCGCGAACTGCGAGATCCCACCGCCGACCGCCTTCGACGGCCTGCCGTGATCGATGATCGTCGACGTGACGTAACCCTGCGCCTCACCGCGTGGACCGGTGTAGGAGTTCAACGAGAACGTCTCGCCCGGGAGCACCACGGCGCCGTCGACCTGCTCGGCCACCAGCCGGATGTTCTCGCCCGACGCCGACGAGAAGTCGCCCGTGGTGAACTCCGAGACCACTTCCTTCACACCGAGGCTCTTGGCCTTGTCGGTCGTCACCTTCGGTTTGCGTACCTGGTAGGTGGCGCTCACGGTGTCGGGGCGATCGTCGGCGAGCGCGGCGTCGACGATGGTCTGTGTTGTCTTTCGCCAGTCGATGCGTGCGCCGTCGCGGGCGGGCACCACCTGTGGGCTGCCGCCGCTCAGACGGAACGTCGCGCTGACCGGGGCCCGCTCGGTACGGGCGAGATCTGCGCCTACACGCTTCGACACCGCCTTCTCGTCGGCGCGTACGACGAGCCCGCCGCGACCGTCAGCCTCGAAGCGCAGCACCGAGCCGAGGTCGTCGGGGCTCAACCGGGTGCGCGCGCCGTCGGTTCCGGTGATCGCCAGCGACGCCGACGTCGCGCGGGTGGCCGGACCGTCGACAGTTCGACGCACCGTCTCCGCCGATACCGTCGGCGAGAACGGCTCCATGGGGAGGTCGATCGGGCCGGCGTCGTCAAGCCAATGATCGGCGAGCTCATCGGCAGCACGCTCACGTACGACGCGCAGACCCTTGCTCGGCATCTCGGCGACCGGAGTGGCACCGCGATACCGAACACCGCCCTCGACGGCGGCCTTCTCCAAGTCGGCCTTGCGCGCATCGAGCGTCGAGTTCAAGCGTGAGCGATCGACGTGGACGACCGGCTCGACGTCCTGGCTACGTCCGAACAGCGACGCAATGCGGTCGAAAAGACTCCGCGGTTGCCGCATCAGACGCTCGGTGGTCGCGTCGGCGTCGAAAGACAGCCCGAGTTCGTGCGGCGCCACCGCCGCGGTTCCCGACGGGGTCCTGATCGTGACGGGCTGCACGGCTCGCTTCTGCAGCTGCGTGAGCGCCGGGGTCAACTGAGTGCGTGAGAGGTTTCCGACGTCGAGGCCCGCCGTGGTCGCGCCGCGGGCCGAATGCGAACTCGTGACGACCAGATCGACGGCCAGAACCAAAGATGTGAGAAGCACCACACCGGTGATCAGTCGCGCACCGACACGTCGACGACGTGCGGAGGCGGTGAACACTTTGTCAGTCATACAGGACATTTCAGACGCGGGCGAGGTGGGCTCCGCTCGCTCCGTCAGGTCGAGCTCCGGGAGTGGGCGCTTCTGACCTGGGAAAAGCAGGCGCTCCGGTTGAGCTGTCGGGTCGGGGGTCTGACAGCTCAACCGGAGCTAACACGTATATCTACCCTGCTTCCCGATTCGTTACAGCCCGTTGGAAAACCTTTGACCGAACTGACAGGAAGGATGGTTCTCTAGGGAGGCTCGGTAGGAAGCCTCAGCCCTCGATGATCGCGGTGACGCCCTGGCCCCCCGCGGCACAGATCGAGATGAGCGCGCGTCCGCCACCGTTGGCCTTGATCTGCTTGGCAGCTTGGGCCACGATCCGACCACCGGTCGCCGCGAACGGATGGCCCGCCGCCAACGAGGAGCCGTTGACGTTGAGCTTGCTGCGGTCGATCGAGCCGAGCGCGGAGTCGAGTCCGAGTCGCTCCTTGCAGTACTCCTCGCTCTCGAACGCCTGCAGCGTCGCGAGGACGACCGACGCGAACGCCTCGTGGATCTCGTAGAAGTCGAAGTCCTGCAGCGTCAGGCCGTTGCGCTTGAGCAGACGCGGGATCGCGTAGGTGGGAGCCATGAGCAGTCCGTCGGGTCCGTTGACGTAGTCGACGGCCGCGGTCTCGGAGTCGACGAAGTAGGCCAGCACCGGCAGGCCCTTCTCCTGTGCCCACTCGTCGGACGAGAGCAGCACGGTCGACGCACCGTCGGTGAGCGGCGTCGAATTGCCTGCGGTCATCGTGGCGTCACCCAGCGAGACACCGAAGACCGGCTTGAGCTTGGCGAGCTTCTCGACGGTCGAGTCGCCGCGCAGGTTCTGGTCGCGGATCAGGCCCTGGTACGGGGTGATCAGGTCGTCGAAGAAGCCCGCGTCGTAGGCGGCTGCCATCTTCTGGTGGCTCGCCGCGGCCAGTGCATCCTGGTCGGCGCGTTTGATGCCGAATTCCTTGGCGGTGATGGCCGCATGCTCGCCCATCGACATGCCGGTGCGCGGCTCGCCGTTCTTGGGGATCTCGATACCGAGATTGGGCAGCGCCTTCAGAATCCCGAGCACCTGGTCCTTGGGCGACCGCGCACGGTTGACCTCCAGCAGCGACAGTCGCAGGTCCTCAGAGACACCGATCGGGGCGTCGGACGTGGTGTCGACGCCGCCACCGACCGCGACGTCGTAGCGACCGCGCGCGATGCCGTCCGCGACAGCCGTGATCGCCTGCAGGCCGGTGCCGCACGCCTGCTGGATGTCGAAGGCCGGGGTGTACGGCGAGAGCGGCGATCCGAGCACGCATTCGCGGATGAGATTGAAATCACGCGAGTGCTTGAGGACCGCACCGCCCGCGACCATGCCGAGGCGCTCGCCTTGGAGGTTGAAGCGGCTGACCAGGCCGTCGAGGGCCGCGGTGAACATGTCTTGGTTGCCGACCTTGGCGTATGCCTTGTCCTGGCGTGCGAACGGAATGCGGTTGCCGCCGAGGATCGCGACCGGACGCTCGTCGCGAGTCTTGGGTGTGTAAGCCACTTGGATCTCCCAGGGATGAGGGTTGACACTTATAGCGTATTCTTACTCCAGAGTAAGTTAGTTGTCGAACTGCTGCGGACCCCGGGTCCGTCGACTACCCGACAACTGACTCATCGATTCACCTGCACATGAGCCGCACATCACGATCAGAGGAGATTCACGTGGCTTCCAACGGAACCGCCGGTCTGTATTCGAGTTTTGTCCATTCCGGCCCCGGATCGTTCATTGCCAAGCAGGCAGGACTCCCGGTGCCCCCGAAACTGCGTCGGTACAAGCCGTCGGAGCCGCCGCTTCCGGGTCCGGTGCTGCTCGGCGGCGACGGCCGACTCGTCGAGCCGGTCCGCGAGATCCTCTCCACTCCTGACTACACCCTGATCCACAACGCGACCACGGGTCGCAGCGCCGACAAGTACGGCGGCCTGGTCTTCGATGCGACGGGCATCAAGAAGGCAGCCGACCTCAGCGCGCTGTACGAGTTCTTCCAGCCTGTCATGCGCTCGACGGCGGCCTGCGCGCGATTCGTCGTGCTCGGCACCACTCCCGAGCTCATCGACGACCCCGACGAGCACGTCGCCCAGCGCGCGCTCGAGGGCTTCACGCGGTCGCTCGGCAAGGAGTTGCTGAAGGGGTCGACCGTTCAGCTCGTCTACGTCTCCCCCGACGCCAAGACCGGTGTCACGGGACTCGAGTCGACGCTGCGCTTCGTGCTCTCGGCCAAGTCGGCGTTCGTCGATGCCCAGGTGATCCGCGTCGACGCCGACGATTCGGTCGCTCCCGCCAACTGGGACAAGCCGCTCGACGGCAAGGTCGCGGTTGTCACCGGTGCCGCGCGCGGTATCGGCGCGACCATCGCCGAGGTGCTGGCACGTGACGGCGCCCACGTGATCTGCGCCGACATCCCCGCCGCCGGTGAAGCACTCGCCGAGACCGCGAACAAGGTCAACGGCACCGCATTCCCGCTCGACGTGAGCGCACCCGACGCCGGCAGCAAGCTCGCCGAGCACGCACTCGAGCGTCACGGCGGCATCGACATCATCGTCAACAACGCCGGAATCACGCGCGACAAGCTGCTCGCCAACATGGACGAGGGCCGCTGGAACTCGGTGATCTCGGTCAATCTCGTTGCGCCGCAGTCACTTGTGAACGCGCTCGTGGAGAAAGACGCGCTGCGTTCCGGCGGCGCCGTCGTGGACGTCAGCTCCATCGCGGGCATCGCGGGCAATCGCGGCCAGACCAACTACGGCGCGTCGAAGGCAGGCGTCATCGGCCTCGTCGACGCCTATTCGCCGCTCCTCAAGAAGAAGGGCATCACCATCAACGCGGTGGCGCCAGGCTTCATCGAGACCAAGATGACCGCGGCGATTCCGCTCGCCACCCGTGAGGCCGGCCGCCTGATGAGCTCGCTGCAGCAGGGCGGCCAGACCGTCGACGTCGCGGAGACCGTCGCCTACTTCGCCAACCCGGCGAGCAACGCCATCACCGGCAACGTGGTTCGCGTCTGCGGCCAGGGATTCCTGGGGGCCTGATGAGCAAGACGATCACACTCGACGGCCCTCCGAGCACGCTCGACGTGTATTCGAAGGCCGTCACCGCCATGCTGCCGGTGATCGGCAAGTCGGGGTCGGTGCGTCCCGACACTCCGCTACCGGACAGGCGATATCGCCTCGAGAACGTGCGTGTCGACCCCGACCGCCTGCACGCGTATACGCTCGCGACCGGACAGCAGTACGGTCCGGTGCTACCGATCACGTACCCGTTCGTGCTGCAGTTCCCGCTCGCGATGAAGATCATGACCGACGGCGACTTCCCTTTCGGCGCAGTCGGTTCGGTGCATCTGGAAAACACCATCGAACGGTTCCGTCCGATCGGCGTCGACGAGCCGCTGACCATCGAGACGCATGCCGAGAATCTGCGCGAACACCGCAAGGGCATTCTCGTCGACATGGTGTCGGAGTTCAGCGTCGGCACCGAGCCGGTGACGCGCCAGGTGGCGACGTTCCTCTCGCAGCAGCGCACCAGCCTGTCCGACGAACCACGCGGCCCCGCGCCGCGTGAACAGGCTCCGCCGCCGCCGAACGCGATCCTGTCGGTTGATCTCGGCCGCATCCGCGAGTACGCCGCGGCATCGGGCGACCGCAATCCGATCCACATGAGCGATCTGAGCGCCAAGGCGTTCGGATTCCCCAAGGCCATCGCGCACGGAATGTGGAGTGCCGCAGCAGCAATCGCCAACGTCGAGCCGCAGCTGCCCGACCACGTCACCTACGCCGTGAAGTGGGGTAAGCCGATCCTGCTTCCGGCGAAGGTCAACCTCTATGTCCGACGCATCGACGGGGTCGGCGGGAAATCGTCCGGCAACTTCGAC
Source organism: Gordonia sp. 852002-10350_SCH5691597 (assembly GCF_001665715.1). Lineage (NCBI taxonomy): Bacteria > Bacillati > Actinomycetota > Actinomycetes > Mycobacteriales > Gordoniaceae > Gordonia > Gordonia sp. 852002-10350_SCH5691597. Next base: position 6,725 of record NZ_LZMO01000084.1, on the reverse strand, counting down.
ATCGCGATCCTCAACCGGCGCAAGGGTTATCCGTACCTGACCGCCACCACGCGAGGGGCGTGACCATCGCGGGCGGGTAACAGCACCAGAACTGCCGCTTCTCCGGGGTATCGGGGAGGCGGCAGTTTTGTGTTGCGACGCGGGTCGAGGACTGGTTGAGAGATTCGACCGACGTGAGACGTGCGGTCGCTACGCCGTGGCACCCTCGTCGCCGACGCCACCGCCCCGGCCGACGCCCTTCAGTCCGCGCCAGGTGATACCGACCAAAAGGTCTGTGGCAGTGTCGATATCGACATCGCCCTCCGAAATGCGGTCTGCGACAGCCTCTCCCGCACCGACGAGTGCAACAGCGGTCAGTTCGAAGTCGACGTCACTCGCGCCCTCGACCGTGGTGCCGCGTCGAATCAGTTCGGCGACCATGTCGGTGACGCGGTCGCGGCTGTCGCGGACGATCTGCGCGAAGTTGGCCGTGCCGATCGCCACGCGATAGAGCACCTTCCACGACTGCCGGTGCTGGTCGACGTATCCCAAGAACTCGCGGACCACGGTTCGGGCCTGATCGCGCTGTCGCAGAGTGGGATCGAAGCCGATCGCCATCGCGTCGATGAATCGTCCGGACTCACGCGCGATGCAGGCACTGAAGAGTTCGTCCTTGGAGCCGTAGTACAGGTAGAGCATCGGCTTGCTGATTTGAGCCTCTGCCGCGATCGAGTCCATCGACGTCTCGCGGAACCCGTTCTCTGAGAACACCTTCACCGCGGCGTCGAGCATCTGTTGCTCGCGAACCGCGCGCGGGAGACGCTTGGTTCCGCCTGCCATCGCTCATCTCCTCCGTGCGGCGCTGCCTACATGTGGGTTACCCAACAACTTTACCAGTGAGTAAGTTTCCCGGCGGCACAACCGGCACCGCCTACGAGATGTGCTCTGCCTCATTCCTGATTGCGAATGCGCAACACTCAGCAGCCCTACCCACGTCAGCGGCCCTCACCACCTCAGCAGTGCAGCACGCCCTTGGCCCGCAGAATCCGCACGACGGATCGGTCGACGCGAGCCTGCGTGAGCGTACCGGCGGTCACGGCGCTCTGCATCGAGTCGAGCACCGACGAGACGCGGTCGGTGGTGATCCACAGCGCGATGTCGCCACCGGCCTTGATCGACATCAGCGCGGCCTGCTCGATGGGGTAGCGCTCGCTGATCGCGGCCATGCCCGACAGGTCGTCGGAGAACACGACTCCGTTGAACGCAGGACCGCCGTAGGGCTTGCCCGTGCGCAGCATGGTCATCGCACGGGGACTGATGCTCGACGGCGTCTCCGGACCGGTCAGTCCCGGCACGATCAGGTGTCCGACCATCACACCCGCGTTTCCGGGGTTGCGCAGCAGCGTCTTGTACGGCACGAGGTCGCTGGTGATGAGCGACGACAGCGGCGGTGTGCGCACGACCCCGGTGTGCGAGTCGCCCGAGCCGTGCCCGTGGCCGGGGAAGTGTTTGTAGACGGGCATGATGCCCGCGTCCTCGAGCCCGGCGGCAAACGCGCCCGCATACTGCGTGACGACCTGCGGATCGTTGCTGAACGAACGATCACCGATCACCTCGTCGGCGCTCTCGTCGCTCACATCGGCGTCGGGCGCGAAGTCGACGGTGATTCCGAGCCGCTTGAGCTGACCGCCGATCGACGCCGCGAAGGTGCGCACCTGGGCGGGAGTCTTGGTCTGGGCCAGCTCGCGCGCCGACGGACTGTCGATACCCAGCGACGACAACCGCGACACGCGGCCACCCTCCTGGTCGACGGTCACCATCAGCGGGAATGGCTGCGAGCGTGACAGTCGGGCGGCGGCGCCGCTGGTCAGGATCGACTTGTCGGTCCAACTCCCGACGAAGATGCCGCCGATGTGCTCGCGTTGCACCACCTGCGTGGCGTCGGCGGTTCCCGTGACGCCGACGGCGATGAGCTGAGCGAGTTTCTGCCGCAACGTCATTTTCGACAGCTCCGAAGCACCACACGCATTGGGTGCCATTGCAGGCGACGACGCGGACGACGCGGGCACGCTCTGCGATGCGGGAGTCGACGCGTACGCCGACGTCGTCGACGATCCGCCACCGGACGAACTGGTCTGGCATGCCGTCAGCGTTGCGGCGACCGCGAGCACGACACCAGCCGTCCGGACACCTGTGAAACGTCGTCGATCAAGGCCCATGTACCGAGTCTGGCATGTACGATTCCCCCATGGCTGCGGGGTCGTCACCCTCCCCCACCGGCCCACTTGGCCCCGGTGGCGCTGACCAGCGCGAAAAGATCCAACCTTCCCGTTCCGGCCAGACTCTTCTGATCGCATACGACGGCTCTCCGAACGCCGATCGCGCCATCCGATACGCAGCACGCTTCCTCCAGGCCCGCGTGGCGCACGTCGTCACCGCGTGGGAGCCCGGTGCGATGAGCGCTCCCCGGGTCTCGTCGTTGGCGGCAGGAATGCAGCCGTATCTGGACACAAGGGCAGAAATCGAAGTCGACGAGGCGCTCGAGCGAGAGGCGACCGAGACCAACGCGCGCGGCGTCGCACTCGCGACCGAGTGGGGTTTGGAGGCCACGGGAACCCTGGTCGAAGCCGATTCGACGGTGTGGGCGGCACTCATCGCGGCCGCCGACTCGTTGGACGCCGATCTGCTGGTGACCGGTACCCGCGGCGCCACCGGCTTCAAAGCGCTCCTTCGCTCGTCCGTCGCAGAACGCGTACTCAAGCACTGTCACCGTCCGGTTTTCATCGTCCCCGCCAAGTGCGAGTCCGAGCCACGCCCAGAGATCACCATCTGAGGTTGACCGGCGAAATGGTAGTTTCGTCCGCATGCGCAACAACCGACTGATCGCCGGAGCCGTGGCTGGTATCGCCGGCATCATCGTCGGCCTGGGTGCGGTATTCCTCGGCGGAGCGATCGCGTCGGAGAACAGCCCGTCGACAGACGTCAACAACATCAACCCCAACAGCGGGTTCGTGCAGGGGTCCGTCGACTACGGCTCACGCCAGAACGCCGACGACAAGTGAGCGCACCTCGCATCGGACACTCTCGCATCGAATCACGCAGCATCTGAGGCTCCGCGACCGCTCACTTGGTCAGATGCATTCAACCGGTCGGATGCGCACTGGCGGTCGGATGCACACTGACGATCAGAGGCACACTGACGATCAGGGGCACACTGGCGGCCACGCGATGAGTCGACGCGGCGTCGGCGTCGTCTTCCTCGTGGCGCTGGTCGTCAGCCTGCTGCAGTCGCCGGGCCGGATCTCCGCCGACACCAAACTCGACCTCACCGCCGACCCGGTCGGCTTCTTGGCCAGGGCTGCTCACCTGTGGACACCGACCGCCCCGATGGGGCAGGTACAGAATCAGGCGTACGGCTACTTCTTCCCGCATGGCGCGTTCTTCGCCGTCGGCGAGTTGGCGCACATTCCGCCGTGGATCACCCAGCGTCTGTGGTGGGCGATCCTGCTGACCGTCGGATTCATGGGAATCGTGCGTCTCGCCGAACTGCTGCGGACCGGCTCACCGGGTTCACGACTTCTCGCCGCACTGGTCTTCGTCCTGAGCCCGCGGGTGTTGACGACGCTGGGTTCGATCTCGTCGGAGACACTGCCGATGATGCTCGCACCGTGGGTGTTGATCCCTGTGGTGCGGGCGCTCGACGCCGATCAGCCGTCGCCGTATCCGCTGTGGCGCGACGCGTGCCGGTCGGCGGTCGCGGTGGCGCTGATGGGCGCGGTGAACGCCGTGGCCACCCTCGCCGCGCTGGGCGTCGCCGTGGTGTGGTGGGTGATTTCGACAAGCTCAATCAGCGGGCGGAACTCATTCAGCGGGAGAACCCACCCGCTGGTCGAGCCGGGCGCGAGCGGAGCGAGCACCCGAGTCGAGACCACCCGCCGCGGGCTGCGCTTCGGCGTCGCGTGGGCGGGCGCGCTGGTGCTCGCGTGCACGTGGTGGGTGGTGCCGCTACTGATCCTGTCGCGCGTGTCGCCCCCGTTTCTCGACTTCATCGAATCCTCGCGTGTCACAACGGAATGGACGTCGCTCACCGAGGTGCTGCGCGGCACCAGTTCGTGGACTCCGTTCGTCTCGCCCGAGCGCATCGCGGGAGCCGTGCTGACGACACAGCCCGCGGCTGTGCTCGCCACCGGGACACTCGCGGCAGCGGGACTTGCCGGACTGTGCATGCGCCGCATACCGTTTCGCGGACGCTGGGTCGCCATTCTCGTCGTCGGCCTCGTCCTGATGTGCGTGGGCTATGCCGGTGGCCTGGGCTCACCGATCGCAGAACCGATCCGCGTCTTCCTCGACGGCCCCGGCGCCTTTCTCCGCAACATCCACAAGTTCGAGCCGTTCATCAGAATCCCGTTGGTCCTCGGATTCGCGCATTTACTCGCGCGCGTTCCACTACCCGGTACGGCGTCGGCACGAGAGACGTTCTCCGCGTTCGCACATCCCGAGCGCTCGCGCCCGGTCGCCGCGACCATGGTTCTCGTCGTCGCCCTGATCGGTGCGGGTTCGCTGGTGTGGACCGGGCAGCTGGCCCCGGACGGTACCTACCGCGCGATCCCCGGGTACTGGCAGCAGACCGCCGACTGGCTGCGCGACCATGCCAACGGGGATGACCCCGACGGCAATGATCCCGGCAACTCAGCGCATCCCGGTCGTGCGCTCGTCGTCCCGGGTGCCCCGTTCGCCGATCAGCTCTGGGGACTCACCCGCGACGAACCGCTCCAACCACTCTCGACGACGCCGTGGGCGGTGCGTGACGCCATACCGCTGACCCCGCCGGGGGCCATACGCGCCATGGACTCCGTGCAACGCGACATCGCTGCCGGACGTCCCTCACCAGGCCTCGCCGCGACTCTCGCGGGCCAGGGCATCGACTTCGTCGTCCTACGAGCCGATCTCGACCCGGAGACGTCACGGTCGGCCCGCCCCCTGCTCGCCCAGCAGACGCTCACGGGCTCACCCGGTCTTCGTCGTGTTGCGACGTTCGGGCCGCGCGTCGGCCCACCGTCGGCGAGAGGTGTGGTGCGGGACAACGGGTTACGCCCCGACATGCCCGCCATCCAGATCTTCGCGGTCGACCACGGCGGCAACTCCGACGTCGCGTCGTTCCCGGGTACCGGCCCGATACTGACGGACACGGCGTCGACAACCCGCATCTCGGGCGGCCCGGAATCAATTGCCGCGGTGCAAGATCTGCGTGCACGGCTCGGCATGGCCCCGCTCGGCCCCTCGATTCTCGAGTCCGACGCCGCCCGCGCCGGTCTCGGAACTGCCCCGCTCGTGGTCACCGACACCCCCGCCGACCGCGAAACCGACTTCGGCCGCGTCGACGACCACAGCTCGGCCATCCGGGCACCCGGCGATGCACGCAGAACCCAGAATGCCGCGCCCGACTACCCGGTCGACGATCAGCCCCTCGTCGAGGGACAGTGGCTTCTCGACAATGCGCCCGGCGAGGTATCGGTCTCGACGTCGGGCTCGGCGTCGGACGCCACCCAGCCGGGCCAGACGTCGCCCGCGAGTTCGCCTGCCGCCGCGTTCGACGGCGACACGTCGACGGCATGGGCGAGCAGCGGACTGTCGTCTGCGGTCGGGCAGTGGATGCGCATCGACTTCACCCGTCCGCGAAGCGATCTCGCCATCCGTCTGACCACGGCGAAGGCGCTCGGCGAAGACGTGTCGTCGATTCTGGTCACCACCGAGGCGGGTACGACGGTTGCGCAGGGCGTCGAGCCGAACAAGCCCGTGACGGTGACCGCACCCAGTGGTCCGACCCGCTGGATTCAGATTCGTGCCATCAGTACCGAGAATGGTTCTGCCGGAAACCAGTTCGCGCTCGGTGAGGTCGCGCTCACCGATCTCTCGTCGGGCATGCCGCTCACCATCCGCCACCGCATGGTGCTACCGACGCTGCAGGCAGATACAAAGGTGTCGAGTTGGGTTCTCTCCCAGGAACTCTCGGGCCGGTCGAGCTGTCTACTCGACAACACCCCACGCGATCGGGCCACCGATGTCGTGAGATGCGCTGGCGGACTGGGCCTCTCACCCGAGACGCCCGGGGTCATGACGCTCGCACTGTCGGTGCCGAAACCGACCAGCGTCGCACCCGTGATGGTGCTCCGACCGAAACCAGGCGATGCACTCAACGCACTGCTGGCGCGTCCGGGAGCTGTGACAGCGCGCGGGCCGTCGTCGGTGTCGGATCCGAGAGGCTCGGCACAGGCTGCGGTCGACGGCGATCCGACAACCGTGTGGACCGCCCGCGACGACGACAAGGACGGTGACAAGTCCGGCCGAAAGTCACGCCCCCGCCTCGACATATCGCTGCCCACGGCGCAACGCGTCGACCGCCTGCGCCTCGTGATGCCGCACGACTACCCTGCGGCGCCGACGCGCGTGTCGGTCGACCTCGGAACCGGCCCGCAGGAACACACCGTCGGAAGCGACGGCATCGTCGACCTGAACCCCGCATTCACTGACCATATTTCGCTCACAGTGCTCGCACGACGAGACCTCATCGACGTCAACAGCCTGGGATTCACCAGTGTCGCACCGACCGGGATTGCCGAGGTGCAGGTCGAACCCGCCCCGCAAGCACCTCCGCTCGACGATGCACGCCCGATCTCCGTTGGCTGTAACGGCGGTGTGGGAATCACGGTGTCGGGCCAGGTGGTCGGCATGCAGATCCAGACGAC
>NZ_LZMO01000083.1:0-7361 GCF_001665715.1 Gordonia sp. 852002-10350_SCH5691597 | reverse complement strand
CGTTCGACGTCGAATCCAGTCTGGGGGAGTGGCCGTAGAAAGTGAATGTGTGTCGTATCGAAGTTTGTGTGTGTTGCAGCGCCCACATCCTTCGATACGACACACATTCTCCGGTCAGCCGAGAGCGTGCTGCGCCCAGTCCGCGAACGACTCCCACTCGATCTGCGGGTAGGCCGCGTGCAGCGCTGCGACGTCGACGCTGTACCCCTTGGTCGCCAGGAACGTGAACATCGCCTGCATATCCGGCGACGAAATACGTTCGGGGTCATACGATTCCGCGTGCACCTCCTGGCCGGTCGCGGCAGTCAGCGCGGCGGCCATCGCGTTCGGGGTGATCTCGTCTGAGGCCAGGTCGATGCGTCGGCCCGTGAAGTCGGCAGGGGCATCGAACAGCATCGCGACGAATCGGCCGAAGTCCCGACGCGAGAGTTGTTGCAGCGCCTTCTCCGCGGGCAGGGCGAGCGGCATCACGCCGGCTTTGAGTGCGTCGAGGCTGCCGAGCAGGTTGTCGTAGAAGTAGGTCGGGCCGACGATCGTGTGCGGGATGCTCGACGCCGCGAGCTTCTTCTCCACCTCGTACTTCGAATCGAAGTGCGGGATACCGGTGTTGTGATCGGCATCGGCGACCGACGAGAACACCAGATACGGCACGGATGCGGCTTCGGCCGCCGCGATGATGTTCTCGCCCTGCCCGACCTCGGCGTCGGCTCCCGACTCGAACGGCGTCGTCAGCGCGAAGACCCCGGCGGCCCCGGCGAAGGCGTCGGCAAGGCCATTTCCGGTCGCGATGTCGGCGACGGCCAGCGGGATGCTGCGGTCCGCGAGCTCCAGCGACCTGTCCGAATCGAGAAACCGTACGACGCCGCGCACGGGTTTTCCAGCGTCACGCAGCGCGTGCAACACCACGCCGCCCTGATTACCGGTCGCGCCGAGAACGACGTAGGGAGATTCGGATGTGGGCATGGCGTCGACCTTTCCGTGGCGGGGGAGCACCTTCGACGCTACCGATCGACGCCCGGTGCCGACCGCACGAATTTGGGTCTGGGGTGGATTGGCCGTTATTATCGCCAAGCCTGGAGGATTCGCCTAGTGGCCTATGGCGCTCGCCTGGAACGCGGGTTGGGTTAATAGCCCTCAGGAGTTCGAATCTCCTATCCTCCGCAGCAGAAACGAGCCCGACGCGTATGTGAGCGTCGGGCTCGTTTCGTTTCCGCAGGTCACTGCCCTGAACCGGCTGTCGTTCACTCCGAGGACACCTGCGCCTGGGATGGTTACGCGCGTTCAGCCGGAACGCTGCTCGCGGCGGAGGTCGAACGTACCCCACCCCGTCCACGGCAGGAGCGACACGATGGCAGCGTGCAGAGCGACCAACCGTCCTCATCCGCATCGTCCGCGGCCGGCACGCCCGCTGCAGCCGAGTCGCCGGTTGGCCCTCGCGGCGTCGACGATCGCACTGGCCCTGATGGCGTCGTTGGCCGCTTTCGCCCCAGCGCATGCGTCGCCGCAGCGCGGAGTTGACCCCGTGCACATTCCGACGCGTGCCGCGAAGGACTTCAGTCTGCTCATCGCATATAGCTTCGGGAACCGCATCGCGCCCGGCGTCGACGCCACCCGCACGGTCGGCGAACCGGGTCCGGTCAACGAAGCGCTGGCCGAGTCCGCAATCCGCACGCGCGGCAACCGCACCATCCCGATCTACGCCCAGACCGAGATCGCCCGCGTATTGCATGCGAAGTTCCATGCCGCGGGCGTCGTCGAGATCCCGCCGAATCGCAAGCCCGACGGCACGCTCGTCTACCTCTCCACCGACGGTGTCGCCGCCAAGGTCGCACAACTACGCGGACCGTCGGCACGCGTCGACGTCGCCGGGATCATCGCGTTCTCCGACCATCAATGGCGCGCGGTCTACACGACGCGCGCCAACGGACTCGACGCCTATGCGCCCGCGGGCATCGCGATGCCGTCGACCTACGACCCACTCTCCGGGCAGGACTGGACCCGCAGCCGCTCCGCCTACCTGCCACGCGACTACGCGGCCCGACTCGCTCTGCTCCCGCGACTCCTGCGCTGATCGACCTCCGGGCGACAACCACGCCGACCCCCTGACGCATCGCGACAAAGGCTCGCTACAATTGACGACGGATCCCGCGCGGCGTGCATCCTGTGAACTCCCCCAGGGCCGGAAGGCAGCAAGGGTCAACGGGCTCTCTCGGGTGCGCGGGGTCCTCTAACTTTTGTTCAGATCCGCAAGCGTGCCGAAAGCCGCCATCGAGCCTGGCGCCGGTTCGGCGAGAGGTTTCCGTTGAACTACCACTCGATGAGTGCAGACGAACTTCGCGCCACCCAAGACGACCTGCGAAAACTCTACGAGGGTTTGCTGTCCGCTGGGCTGAAGCTGGATCTCACCCGCGGTAAGCCCGCGCCGGAACAACTCGACCTCTCCAACGAGCTGCTGTCGTTGCCCGGCCTCGGCGACTACCGTGACGCCTCCGGCACCGACTGCCGCAACTACGGCGGCGTCAGTGGGCTGCCGGAGCTGCGCGCGATCTTCGCCGAGCTGCTCGCCGTCGACGCCGACAACCTGATCGCCTTCGGCAATGCCAGCCTCGACCTGATGCACCAGGTGGTGGTGTCCTCACTGCTCAAGGGCACTCCCGACTCTCCGGAGTCTTGGTCGTCGACCGGCGAGACCGTCAAGTTCCTGTGCCCGTCGCCCGGCTATGACCGCCACTTCGCGATCACCGAGCACTACGGCATCGAGATGATCCCGGTGCCGATGCTCCCGAACGGCCCCGACGTCGACGTCTGCGCGCAGTTGGTTGCCGACGATCCGTCGATCAAGGGTCTGTGGGCCGTGCCCACCTACTCCAACCCCACGGGCGCCACCTACAGCGAAGACGTCGCACGCGCCCTGATGGCGATGCCCGCGGCGCCGGACTTCCGTGTCTTCTGGGACAACGCCTACGCCGTCCACACGCTTGTCGACGCCCCGCCCACCCCGCTGCCGATCGTCGACATCGCCGCGCAGGAGGGCCACCCCAACCGCGTCTACGTGTTCGGCTCGACGTCGAAGATCACCTTCGCGGGAGCGGGTGTTGCCTTCTTCGGGTCGTCGGCGACCAACGTCAAGTGGCTGACCGACAACCTCGCGTTCACGACGATCGGTCCGGACAAGATCAACCAGCTTCGTCACCTGAGGTTCTTCGGTGATGCCGACGGCGTGCGCGCGCACATGGCCAAGCACCGCGAGATCCTCGCCCCCAAGTTCCGCCTGGTGCTCGAGATCCTCCAAGACCGGCTCGCCGACTCCAAGGTCGCGGCTTGGTCGGAGCCCGAGGGCGGCTACTTCATCAGCCTCGACGTCCTCGACGGCGCCGCCAAGCGGACCATCGCGCTCGCGAAGGAGGCCGGGATCGCGCTGACGGCCGCCGGGTCAACCTACCCGTACAAGCACGATCCGTACGACCGCAACATCCGGCTCGCACCGACCTTCCCCAGCACCGACGACCTGCGCGTCGCGATGGACGGCGTTGCGACCTGTGCACTTCTTGCCGCGACGGAGAAGCTCCTCGCCGACGTCGAATCCTGACGAGACGGCACACGTGTGACAGTCCGGCAATGGTGAGGGCCTCACGACGTTGGGTCGTGGCTGTCGGCTTCCTGCTCGTCGCCGCCGTGGCCGTGTGGTTGCAGGATGTGATCGTTCCCTTCACGACGCCGTTCTGGGGACTCTTCGACAACCAACTCGACCTCGACGTGTACCGCGCCGGAACGCAAACCGTGCTCGACGGTGGCAGCCTGTACGACGCCAAACTACTCGGCCAGATGGACTACACGTACGCGCCCATCTCGGCGATCATCTTCATCCCGTTCGCGCTGATGTCGTTCGAAGTGGCCCGAATCGTCTGGACCGCAGGCATTTTCATCGCGCTGTACCTGGTGATCATGTTGTGCTTCCGCTCGCTCGGCAGACAGGCGACGTGGCCGCTGCGGATCATCGCGCTCTCGCTGATTGCCGTCGCGCTGCTGCTCGAACCGGTCCGCACGACGGTCTGGTACGGCCAGATCAACGTTTTTCTGTTGCTCATCATCCTGGCCGACCTGCTGCGTGTCGACAGACCCAAGGGCGACAACAGCCGCGGTATGGGCATCGGCACCGGAATCGCCGCGGGTATCAAACTGACCCCGTTGATCTTCATCCTGTACCTGGCAATTCTGCGGCGCTGGCGCGCGATGTTCGGGGTCATCGCTGGCTTCGTCGGCACCATCGTCGTCGGATTCATCGTGCTGCCAAGCGAATCCTGGGCCTACTGGACCGACAAGCTCTTCGACTCCAACCGAGTCGGCGCACCGCAAACCGTTGGTAACCAGTCGATCCGCGGGTGGTTGGCCAACCTCATCCACACCGACGCGCCGAACTCGTTGCTATGGGGTGTCCTTGCCCTCGCGGCGCTCGCGTTGGGTATGTACGCGGCCGTACTCGCGCACCGCCACGGTCAGGAACTGCTGGCGCTGAGCCTCGTCGGCATGACGGCATGCGCGATCTCGCCCATGTCGTGGGGACATCACTGGGTGTGGTTCGTGCCGATCCTGGTGATCTGCGTGAATCTGGTGTTGCGCGTTGATCTGTCGCCGCTGCGTCGAACATTGGCGGGCGTGGCCTGCGTAAGTCTGATTCTGGTGTCGTTCTCGTGGCGCACCTATCTCGCGCATCCGATCTGGTTTGTCAACAAGACAGTTCCCGACGCCTATCTCATCGGACTGTTTTTCAAACATGGAATCAGTTGGCTCGAATGGTTCACGGTATATCCCTACAACGCGGTGTTCCTCGGCACGGCAATCGCGACAATCGTCGTCTATCGGACATCGAATGCCGCGGCTGTGACCGGCGCCGATAACGTTCGCGACACGGTCGGCTAGTCGCGCTAACGAGTTGTCGCTGCAATTCGACGTGAATCATGACGGGGCCGACGTCCACGGCCCCGCATTCTCGAGGAGGCGCACCATGATTCGACGTTCGATGGCACGCAAAATGACCACAGGGCTCGTCGGTGCCTGCGCGGTAGCCGCAGCCACGATCGGAGCCGGTCACGCAGCGGCTGATCAATCGGTCTACGGCGAGGTCGGTATGGGGTGTTCCAGCCTCAACCCCAACATCATCGATATTCCCTCGTATGCGGGCATACACGTCCAGCGGCGAGAGGGCGACAACACATTCACCTTGTGGGGCGACAGCAAGAGCTTCTTTCGCTATTACTCCGACACGAGAGTCGTCGTAACCCAACTCTCCAATGGAGCGACGCACACCTACAACACGCACTGGGTCCACACGATCGCCGACGACAGCGGCTATCGGATCGACGACATCCCGGGCCGCGGCAAGGTGAAGATCACGATCAATGCCGTCAACCGCGGACTGCTGACGCTGCGCGCACCCGAATGCTCCGGCGTCACCGATCTGCAGTAGCACTACTCGGTTATTGACAATTCACTGAACTCGGACACGGGTGGGCAATAAGCTGTCGCCAACTTCGGCGGAGTCTCGAGCATGCTCCGCCCTCGATGGCGGGAGTCAGTGATGGCAGGACGAGTGGTGGTACCCGATTCGATGGATCTCGGTTCGTGGATTGCGCGGCGTGCAGCGATCATCCCGGATCACCCGGCACTGACCTTCGACGGCGAGACGCTGACGTTCGCCGAGCTCCAGCGTCGAATTGACCTGCTGGCCGAGCGACTGGTCGACGGCGGAGTCGCGCAGGGCGATCGCGTTGCCTATCTCGGACCGAATCACTCGGCATTCCTGGTCGCGCTGTTCGCCTGCGCGCGAGCGGGCGCGACATTCGTCCCGCTCAACTTCCGGCTCACCGGACCAGAGCTCGCGTACATCCTCGGTGACTGCGGCGCAACAACTCTCATCGCCGACGCCACGCTGACCGGTGTCGTCGACGACGTGCGCGCAGACATCGACGTGCAACGGTTCATCGCGGTCGGCGGCGCCGACGGTTGGGAGAACTTCGACGACGTGCTGGCCGCCGGTGAGCCGATCGCCGGTCCGGTGTTCGCCGACGCCGAGGACGTCGCGGTCATCATGTACACCTCGGGGACCACCGGTCGTCCCAAAGGCGCCATGCTCACGCACGGAAACCTGTTCTGGAACAACATCAATGCGCTGCTCAGCTTCGACACCGTCTCCACCGACATCACCTACACCGCGGCGCCGCTGTTCCACATCGGCGGCCTCAACGTCACCACTCTCGTCACGCTCCAGAAGGGTGGCCACGTGATCCTGTCGGGTGCGTTCGATCCGACACAGACACTGGCCGACATCGAAAAATACCGTGTCACAACGATGTTCGGCGTCCCCGCGATGTTTCTGTTCATGAGCCAGGTTCCTGCTTTCGCCACCGCAGACCTCTCTTCGCTGCGATACCTCATCTGCGGCGGCGCCCCAGTGCCCGAGCCGTTGATGCGCACCTACGCCGACCGCGGAGTCACGTTCGCGCAGGGCTACGGCCTCACCGAAACAGCTCCGCTCGCACTCGTCATGGGCATCGACGAGTCGGAGAAGAAGATCGGAGCCGCGGGGAACAGGGTGTTGCCGCTCTCGGACGTGCGACTCGTCGACGCCACCAACGCCGAGGTGGCGCCGGGGCAGCCGGGCGAGATCTGTGTGCGTGGACCCCAGGTGATGGTGGGCTACTGGGACAATCCCGGCGCCACCGACGCCGCGATCGACGACGACGGGTGGTTCCACACCGGCGACGTCGGACGTGAGGACGACGAGGGATATGTCTACGTCATCGACCGCGTGAAGGACATGGTCATCAGCGGCGGCGAGAACGTCTATCCCGCCGAGGTCGAGAGCGTGCTCTACAGCCACCCCGCGGTCGCCGAGGTCGCGATCGTCGGACTCCCCGATGCGAAGTGGGGAGAGGCCGTCACGGCGGTCGTCGCGACGGCGCCCGGCGAGACCGTGACCCTGAAAGAACTGCGCGAATTCGCGGCCGACCGCCTTGCCCGCTACAAGCTCCCGCTGCGTCTGGAGTTCATTGACGCGCTGCCGCGCAATCCGTCCGGCAAGGTGCTCAAGTTCGCGCTGCGCGACCGGTTCGGTGCGGAAGCTCCCGCCGCGAGCCCGGCGGTCTGACCTGCCGGGGAAGGTCGCTGTGCACAGCCGTAGGGCAGGCGGCTGCGCTGTCGGTGATCGCCGGTAGTCTCGACGCGTGGCTCTGTATCGCACCTATCGTCCGGCAACGTTCGCCGAAGTCGTCGGTCAGGAGCACGTCACCGATCCGCTCAGCCGCGCCCTCGACGGAAACCGCATCAATCACGCGTACCTGTTCTCCGGGCCGCGTGGGTGT
>NZ_LZMO01000082.1:0-32067 GCF_001665715.1 Gordonia sp. 852002-10350_SCH5691597 | reverse complement strand
TTATGCTGTGTTAAATATTGGTTGGGTGGGGTTTAGCGGGCGCACCGGGGGGCCTATAGGTTGCTTTTCGGTGGGGCGGGCCACACCCCCCCCCACGGGGTTATCGCCCCGATCCGTAGTCGCTGCCCGCGACACTCACGTTAGGGTGGAGCGCGGCGTTCGGGCCTCCTCTGCGGAGATCCGAGGCTGCAGGCGGTGAGGGGAGTGAACACAGAAGTGGTTGCGGGATCGCAGGCAATGACGCATCGATCGCGAGCGGTATACGTCGTTGTCGTGACAGCGGTGATCATCGCTGTTGCACAAGTCTTTTCGATGGCGACAGCAGGTCCGTCGAACGCGGAACCGACTCGCACACCCGACCAGCTCCTCGCCCAGTACAAGAAATTGAGCACCGACGCCGAGAAGTCGTCGGAGGCGATGCACAACGCTCAGATCGAGTACGACAAGCAGCGTGGCATCGTCACAGCGGCTCGTAAAGACTCGGCCGAGGCCCAGAAGAGTCTCGAGACCTCGCGCAAAACGCTCAGCTCATATCAGAAGCGCGTCGACACCATCGTGCGCGCCAGCTACAAGGGTGCGCGGGTCAACCGTCTCTATGCGGTGCTGGTCAGCGACTCGCCACAGTCATTGCTCGACCAGATGTCGGGCCTCGAGGTGATCTCCCGTCAGGCGTCGGCTGATCTCAAGGGGCTCAAGAAGGCACGCGCCCAGATGGCCGCAGCGAAGGCGAAGTCCGACCGCACCGCCGCAGAGGCGACGACTGCCGTCTCCGCTGCCGAGCGTGTGCGCGGCGACCTCCAGGCCAAGCAGGCAAACCTGCAGCTGCAGGCGGTCCAGGTGCGTGCCGTGTACGAGTCGATGACCGGCAAGCAACTCGGCGCACTTCGCGGCCCCAAGTTCGACTTCGATCCCCGGGCGGTGCCGAAGGGAACGTCCGCCGCGCTCGCTGCCGTGCAGGCTGCGCTCACCCGCATCGGCGATCCCTACGTCTGGGGCGCCACCGGACCCGACTCCTTCGACTGCTCCGGGTTGATGGTGTGGGCCTACCAGCAGGCGGGTAAAACGCTTCCGCGCTCGAGCGAGGCACAGATGGGCTCCGGAACGGCCGTCGACCGCGGCAACCTTCAGCCCGGCGACCTGATCATCTACTACCCGGATGCTCACCATGTCGGCATGTACGTCGGCGACGGCTACGTGAT
The DNA here is from genome assembly GCF_001665715.1 of Gordonia sp. 852002-10350_SCH5691597. Classification (NCBI taxonomy): domain Bacteria; kingdom Bacillati; phylum Actinomycetota; class Actinomycetes; order Mycobacteriales; family Gordoniaceae; genus Gordonia; species Gordonia sp. 852002-10350_SCH5691597. The sequence continues at coordinate 30,868 of NZ_LZMO01000082.1, read as the reverse complement.
CCACGCGTCGACGTTCGGCGTGCCTGTCAAGGTGGTGCCGATCGACCAAGCCGGGCCGTACGCGGCCGCGCGGCGATACGCCTGATGCGCGGACAGCGTGCACGCTGAGGCCTCGGCTGCGCGCGTCGCGTGTGTGATCCTCGCTGCCGCGACACTCGCAGCGGGTGTGTCGGCCTGCTCGTCGGATAGTCAACCGCAGCAAGCGACGTCGTCGTCGGTCACGACGACGACCACGAACCCCAACATCTACCTGCAGGAGCGCTCGGAGGGCGTCGCGCGACTCCTCGACGACCTCACCCGCGCTCTGACGGACGGGGATCGTGCTCGCCTCGACGGACTCCTCGACTCCTCGACGTCTCCGACGTTCCGCGATTCTCTGAATGTCGCGGCCCAGAACCTCTCCGGAACAGGCACCCCCGCAGCGTCGTCGGCCGCAGCGACGCCGTCGGTGGCGAACCCCCAATCGGCAGAACGCCAGTCGGTAGTACCCCAGTCGGTAGTACCCCAGTCGGTAGTACCTCAGTCGACAAGCCCCCAGTCGCCGTCTTCGGAGTCCCAGCCTTCACCGACCACGGTGCCCGCGCGCGGAACCGCTCTGAAGCTCAAGGAGTTCGGCTACCAGCTCGCGTCGACGCAGGGCGCGGAGGTCCAGATGCCAGCAGAGCTTGCCGCGCGACTCGAAGCGCAGGGCAGCACCGACTCGTGGGTGGCGCCGGTGCAGTTGCGTTATGCGCTGGGCGGTGCCGGCACGCCGGGAGTCGACGAGCCGACGGTCACGCTGGATCGCGAGCTCGTGGTGGCGCGATACGGGGACAGCTGGAAACTGGTCGGCGACGCAACGCTTCTCGGCGACGACGCCCCGGCAACCCAGCTCTGGAACCTGCCGGGTCTCGAGGCCACGGACGTGCTCACCGGGGGAGGGCCGTCAGCAGTGGTGTCGTACCCGGGTACCGCCGTCACAGTGGATCGGACGCGACGCTCGCTGCGCCAGGCGGTATCGGCCGTCACCGCGTTCTGGGGTTCGGAGTGGCCGCGGCGGGCCGTCGTCGTCGCAACGGCGACCCCGGAGGAGTTCTCCGCGATCGCGCACAGTTCTGCGACCGACACCTCCGCCGCCGCGGCGGCCACCGTGTTCGATCGAGTCGACGGTGACACGGTGATCGGTCAGCGCGTCGTGCTCGCTCCGTCCGCCAACGACCTACCCGCCCCGGCTCTTGCCGTGGTCTTGCGGCACGAGCTCACGCACGTCGCGACGCGCTCGGTGACTGCAAAGGACGCGCCGCTGTGGATCACCGAGGGTGTTGCCGAATACGTCGGCCGTAAGGGAACCTACGTGCGTCTCGACGACGCCGCCCCGGATCTCGCCGCGCAGGTGCGGGCGGGGCAGAGTCCCGATGCGCTGCCGTCGGACGAGGATTTCGGTGTGGCGACTGACAAGTCGGCTCTGGCGTACCAGTCCGCGTGGGCGCTCGCGGCCTACGTCGCCGACCGCTACGGTGAAACACGTCTGAAGGCCCTCTATCGCGGGGTGGCGGCGTCGGGAGACGTCGGCCGACAAGACAACGCGATCGCGACTGCTCTCGGTGTCGATCGCAACCGTCTGATCGCCGACTGGCGCAGATGGCTCGCGGAACAGGTTCCGAGATAAGGAGTACGGTCCGTGCGTCGAACCCTGTTGGTGACCAACGACTTTCCGCCACGGGCCGGTGGGATCCAGTCGTATCTGCAGAATCTCGTCGACAGGTTGCCGCCCGAAGATGTCGTGGTCTACGCGCCCCGATGGAAGGGCAGCGTGGAATTCGATGCGCGACAACCGTATCGCGTCTACCGGCACCGGACGACGTTGATGCTGCCCACGCCATTCGTCGCGCGTCGCGCCGCAGAGATCATCCGCAGTGAGGGCATCGAGACCGTGTGGTTCGGTGCCGCGGCACCGCTCGCGGTGATGGCTCCCGCGATGCGTAGGGCGGGAGCTGAGCGCGTCATCGCCAGCACGCATGGCCACGAGGTGGGGTGGTCGATGCTGCCCGTTGCTCGACAAGTGCTGCGCCACATCGGAAACCACACCGACGCGATCACCTACGTCAGTAGGTACACCAGGGATCGCTTCGCTTCGGCCTTCGGCCGCGCTGCCTCACTCGAGTACCTTCCCCCCGGCGTCGACACCGATCGTTTCGCGCCGAATCCTGTTGCCCGCGAAGAGGTTCGCGCACGGTTGGGGCTCGGCGACGCTCCGACCATCTTGTGTCTGTCGCGGTTGGTGCCGCGGAAGGGGCAGGACATGCTCATCCGTGCCCTGCCGTTGATCCGCAAAGAGATGCCCGACGTCGTGCTGGTCATCGTCGGTGGTGGGCCATACGCCGACACACTGCACCGCCTCGCCCGCGAGGAGGGAGTGGCTGATCACGTGATCTTCACCGGTTCTGTTCCGGCAGAAGAACTTCCGGACTACCACAACATCGCCGACGTCTTCGCCATGCCTGCGCGCACACGCGGCGGAGGCCTCGACGTCGAGGGATTCGGAATCGTCTACCTCGAGGCGTCGGCGACGGGTGTGCCCGTCATCGCGGGACGCTCCGGTGGTGCTCCGGAGACCGTCGTCGAGGGTGAGACGGGCACCGTTGTCGACGGCCGCGACGTTCCGGCGATCGCGTTGGCAGCACTGGCGATGCTCGCCGATCGTTCAGCGGCTGCCGCGATGGGCGCCACCGGGCGCGTTGTCGCGCAGGACAGGTGGCAGTGGCGACATATGGCAGCGCGCCTACAGCAGTTGCTGTAGGCGCGCCTGCGTGATCTCAGTGGCTGTACGCCGCTACTTGGAGTAGAGCGCGTCGATGTCGTCGGAGAACTTGTCGACGACCACGTTGCGCTTCACCTTCAGGGTCGGAGTCATCTCGCCGGTTTCCTCGGAGAAGTCGGACGGCAGGATGCGGAACTTCTTGATCGCCTCTGCGTGTGAGACCGTCTTGTTCGCCTCGTCAACAGCGGCTTGGACCTCGCCGCGCAGCTTGGGATCGTTCATGAGGGAGGCGACGTCGGCGTCGGCCGGCAGACCCATCCGCTCCTTCCATCCAGGGAAGGCCTCGGGGTCGATCGTGATGAGCGCCGAGATGAACGGCTTCTGATCGCCGACGACAACCGCCTGCGACACCAGAGGGGCCGAGCGCAATACATCCTCGAGACCCGACGGCGAGACGTTCTTGCCGCCCGCGGTGACGATCAGTTCTTTCTTGCGACCGGTGATGGTGATGAAGCCCTCGGAATCGATGGTGCCGAGGTCGCCGGTGTGGAACCAGCCGTCTTCGAGTGCCTGAGCCGTGGCGTCCGGGTTGTTCCAATAGCCGTGGAAGACCACGCCGCCACTCAGCAGCACCTCGCCATCCTCGCCGAGGCGAACGGCGTTGCCGGCCACAGGCTTTCCGACGGTCCCGATCTTGAATTCACCCGGTGTGTTCACGCTGAAGGCCGCAGTGGTCTCGGTCAGTCCGTATCCCTCATACACCGGGATACCGATTCCGTTGAAGAAGTGCCCGAGCATCGCACCGAGGGGCGCGCCACCGGAGATGGCGAGCTCGCACTGCCCACCCAGCGCCGAGCGCAGCTTGCTGTAGACGAGGCGGTCGAACACGGCGTGCTTGACCTTGAGGAGCAGTGGGACGCTGCCTTGCTCCGACTTCACCGAGTACTCGATGGCAGTCGCGCTCGCGGCGTCGAAGATCTTGCCCTTGCCGCCGTCGGCGGCCGATTGGCGGGCAGAGTTGTACACCTTCTCGAAGACGCGGGGGACCGAGAGGATCAGTGACGGCCTGAACTGGCCGAACGTGGCGACGATGTTCTTGGTGTCGCCGGTGAAACCGACCTCGACCTGGGCCTCGATCGCGACGAGGGTGATCGCGTGTGCCAGAACGTGCGCGAGAGGCAAGAACATCAGCAGTCGCTTGCCCGGGGCGAGCAGGGTGCTCAGGTTGCCCTGCAGCACACCTCGGACCTCCGAGAGCATGTTGGAGTGCGTCAGCTCGCACCCCTTGGGGCGGCCGGTGGTTCCCGAGGTGTAGATCAGCGTCGCAGGGTCGGAAGCCTTGAGAGCTGCACGCCGCTTGGTGATCTCGTCGTCCGAGACATCCTTGCCCGCCTCGATGAGCAGTTCGACGGCACCGGGACCGGTCTTCGGATCGATCTGGAATACCTGGACGGCTGTGGGCAGATCGCCGACAGCCTCGAACTCTGCACGATGTCCGTCGTCCTCGACGATGATGGCGGAGGCGCCGGAATCCCGCATGATCCAGTCGATCTGGCCTGATGACGACGAGTCGTAGACCGGAACGGTTGTCGCGCCCGCGCACCAGATCGCGAAATCCACCAGGATCCACTCGAGCCGCGTGCGTGACAAGACCGCGACGCGGTCACCGGGAGCCACACCGGAGGCGATCAGTCCCTTGGCTATTGCCGTGATCTGCTTGGCGGCGTCGTCTGCCCGCACCGGAAGCCACTCGCCGCCTTCTTCGCGTCGGAAGACCGTCGAGGCGGGAGTGCGCTCGGCGAGACCGAACAAGATGTCAGTACAGTTCTCGTCCTCCTCGATCGTGAAATCGGCGGGGACGCTGTACTCGTTCAACGCAGCACTCATTCGTATCGACGACCTTTCGCCATCGTTGGCAATTGACACTCGTCGCCAATCGTATCCCCGGACTTTTCACGACCCACAACCGCGCCAAAGTTGTGTGACGTGTGAGGGGTCTATCCGCTCCCGTCGGGAGTATGTGAAGCTAAGAGGCGTGACGAGCATTCAAGTGGCGGATGAGACATTCGTCGCTGCGGCGCCCGCGCTGGTGGCAGCCGTGGTGGGTGATCGCGGACGATGGCGATCCTGGTGGCCCGATCTGCGCATGGAGGTGGCCGAGGATCGGGGTGCCGCGGGTATGCGTTGGCGGGTCGACGGTCCGGTGAGAGGAACGATGGAGTTCTGGTGCGAGCCGGTACTCGACGGGTTCGTGCTGCACTATTTCCTGCATGCAGAACCCACCGGTGATTCGACAGGAGTCGACGTGGCAGCGCTCAACCATGGTTACCGCGTGATCGGGAAGCGGGTGACGTTCGAGATCAAGGATCGTCTCGAATCAGGTCGCGCCCCAGGCGATCCCGCGATCAGTGAAAGTGTGGCGAGCTGATGGCCGACCATACCGAGCGTTCGATCGTCATCAACGCCGACGCCGCAGAGGTGATGGCTGTCATCTCCGACTTCGAGCACTACCCGGAGTGGGTCACGGCCGCGCGGGAGGTCGAGGTCACCGAACGCGACTCGGCGGGCAGGGCGTCGCAGGTGCGCTTCCTCCTCGATGCGGGCGTACTCCAGGACACCTACGTACTGCGCTACACGTGGGGTGCAGACGGCGATGAGGTCTCGTGGGTGCTGGTGTCGAGTGATCTGCAGAAGGACCAGCGCGGCCGGTACGTGCTCAGCCGGCAGGTCCCCGGTTCGACCAAGGTCACCTACGAGTTGATGGTCGACCTGCAGGTTCCGATGATCGGTCAGCTCAAGCGACGTGCCGAGAAGGCCATCACTGACGCAGCACTCAACGATCTCAAGAAGAGGGTCGAAGGCTGATCGACCTGACGCCCATTCACATCGTCTTCGGTCCGGGGGGATCCGGGGTGACCGCGATCGCGACCGCGGGCGCGGTCAGCCGACCCCGGACACGGAGACCAGAGGTGCGTTCACCGCTGGCCGCAGATCGGCACACGCTCCTGATCACGGTCGACCGCTGCTCGCCGGTTCCCGACGTGCTCGGTGTGTTCCGGTCACCCAGCGAGGTCGTCGCGGTGTCGGCACATCTGCACCTGCTCTGTCTCGAACGACTGACGTCGGCGACGACGTCGTGGGCGCTCTTCGCCGAACTCCTCGCCGACACCGTGCGACGCTCCAAGATCTCGTTGCCGTTCGTCGACACGCTCGCCGGAATCGACCAGGCGGAGGTGACATCGCTGCCCGGGGTCGAGGATGCGTTGTTGCTGCGGCGGATTCGTGACGAGGCGGTCAGCGGTCAGTGGCAGCGCATCGTCGTCGACCTGTCCGGGGCGGGCGACCCGTATGAGTTGCTCGACGCACCGTCGAAGCTCAGGCACATGCTCGATCGTTTGTGGCCGAGGCATCGCAGGCTCGCGGCCGCGGCCGACCGTCCCGCGGTCGCGCAACTGACCACCGCGGTCGACACCATCGACCGCGACTGCGCCGACGTCGCAGAACTACTGCGTGACGCCGATACCACCGCGGCCCACCTCGTGGTCGGGAGCGGGCATCGCGGAGCGCGGTCGCTACCGCATCAACTCGCGTCCATCGACCTGCTCGGACTTCCGCTGCGCACCATCTATCTCGACGACGCCACCGCCGAATCGGGGCGTCGGGAGCTGGTGCCCGACGAGATCGACGGCGTCCCCGGCGTCGAGATCCGTGGTGTCACGGCGCTCGATGCGCCGCTCGACCGGCCGGCACGTCTGAAGAAGCTCGGGGTGACGCTGCTCGCACCGTCGGGTCGCGCGCGCGGCTCGTCGGCGCTGTCGGTGGTCGGCGACGCCGCAGACGGTCTCGACACCACGTACGAATTGTCTTGGCCGCAAACGCTTCCCGACCCCGGTCGGTTCATGCTCGGACGCTCGGGCGACGACCTGCTCGTCACCGTCGACGGTCTGCGTCACTGCCTGCCGTTGCCGTCGGTGTTGCGGCGGTGCGTCGTCGACGATGCCGACTGGGATGGTGAACAGGTGCACATCCGGTTCCGTCCCGACCCGGCGGTATGGCCTCGACGGTGAGGTTGCGGGTACCGTTTCCGTGCACATGTCCCCGGTTGAGTCTCGGGGCCCGCGAGCAGCAAAGGACCAGCCGCCCGAGATGAGCAGCGACGACCGTGGCAATCCGTCGGGGGGACGGCAGACGCCGGGAGACCGCGACGACGCGTTCACCGGAGACCCCATCGGTGACCCTGTCCGCGACTTCGTGCTGGGCATCGCGGCGCAGATCGACCAACTCGCCGCCATCATCGGCGGAGGGGGACAGTCGGCGTCGAGCGGGGCGACTCGGGGAGCGGGCGCGCGACATCAGGCATTCGGCGACGTCGCAGGCGAGATCAGTTCACTCGTGGCCGAGATCGGCGATCTCGTCTCCAGGCTGATAGCCGCGCTCATCGCGGTACTCGAAGCCGTCGCGAACGCGCTACGCGCAACCCCTGCCACACACGCCTCACCGACCGCGCAGTACCAACCGATCTCGGTACGGATCGGTACGTCGACGTCGCACCGGACGGCCCCACGCCAGACGACGCGCGAGCAGGGCGACCAGCACGGCCCGGCGCGACAGAGCCCCGCCGGGCAGGAACCCAGCACGCACGACATGCATGACCCAGGCTCCTATTTACCCGATCCCTCCCGTTCCTTCGTTGACCGCAGGCACCTCGATGGCGAGACCGAGACGTGATGAGAACTGAGAAATAATGGGCGAGTTGACGATTGGCATCGACATCGGCGGCACCAGCGTCCGCGCCTCGGTGGTCGACGAACGCGGGCGGATGCTCGACACCCTGCGGGCCGCGACGCCGGGCACGGCGCTCACGCTCGAGCACTGCCTCGATCGGCTCGTCGGCGAGCTCACGTCACGGTGGGCGGCGCGCGCCGTCGGACTCGCGGTGGCGGGTTTTCTGACCCCTGATCGTCAGGTTGTCCGGTTCGCGCCGCACCTGCCGTGGCGTGAGGCGCGAGTCGCAGAGGACATGAGCGCGCGTATCGGTCTGCCGGTGGTCACCGAGCACGACGCCAACGCCGCGGCCGTCGCCGAGTTCCGATTCGGTGCTGCGGCGCGCGGACACAACTCGCTGGTCCTGGCCATCGGGACGGGCATCGGTGCCGGGTTGCTCATCGAGGGCGAGATCTATCGCGGAAGCTTCGGTGTGGCGCCGGAGCTCGGACATCTGACGGTCGTCCCCGACGGTAGGCCCTGCTCGTGCGGCAAGCGTGGTTGCTGGGAAAGGTATTGCAGCGGAACCGCTTTGGTCGACACCGTCGTCGAATTGCTCGCCGATGGCGATTGGGGGAGAAGCCAGCTCGCCGCCGACGTCGCAGCCGATCCCGGTTCACTGACGGGGCGTCGTGTCGCGGGTGCGGCCGCCGACGGTGACGCGGTGGCAATTGCGGCGTTCGCGGCGTTCGCAGCGTCGCTCGGTCAGGGCCTGGCGATGATCGCCGACATCTTCGACCCCGACCTGATCGTCCTCGCCGGCGGCGTCGGCGCGGCGTCGGGTCTGTTCCTCGACGAGGCGCGCGAGCACTACGCCAGATTGATCACCGGTTCGGGGCACCGGCAACTCGCGCGCATTCGAGGCACCCAGCTCGGCGAGAGTGCGGGCGTCATCGGCGCCGCGGAGGTGGCGCGCGCGGCACTACGGTCCGAGGATGTGGCGCTCGGCGATGCAGGGTGGTCGACGGCACACTGAGAGCACGCCCTATGGCCCACGCAGGTGTGGGCGCTTGAGTAGAGTCATCTCACAACGTCCCGTCGGCTCACTGCGAGACTCACCCCTCCTCGAGTTCTCACGGTGCTCTGTCCGGCGACGACTTCACCAGTGGCGACGCGGCGATGATGGAGTGAGTCTCAATGTGGTACTACCTGTTCAAGTACGTTCTCCTCGGACCGCTTCTGCGGGTACTCGGACGTCCTGAGATCGAAGGCCTCGAGAACCTCCCCGAACGCGGACCGGCGATTCTCGCCAGCAACCACCTGGCCGTGATGGACAGCTTCTTCCTGCCGCTGATGGTGCCCCGTCGGATCTACTTCCTCGCCAAGGCCGAGTACTTCAACGGCACCGGGATCAAGGGTCGTTTCCAGGCGTGGTTCTACACCGCCGTCGGTCAGATCCCGATCGACCGGACCGGTGCGGAGGCGGCTGCCGATGCGCTCAAGGCCGCGCGGGGCCAGCTCGAGGCAGGCAACCTGATGGGCATGTACCCGGAGGGCACCCGGTCGCCCGACGGCAATCTCTACAAGGGCAAGACGGGGCTGGCCCGAGTCGCGCTCGACACCGGGGTGCCGGTGATCCCCGTCGCCATGATCGGTACTGACACCTTCAACCCGCCCGGAACCGTGCTGCCGCGCCCGACCAGGGTCAAGGTGAAGATCGGCAAGCCGCTGAACTTCGCCCGCTACGAGGGCATGCAGGGCAACCGCTTCATCGAGCGTGCCGTGACCGACGAGATCATGTACGAGCTGATGCGGCTCTCCGGTCAGCAGTACGTCGACATCTACGCCGCCTCGCTCAAGGAGCCGAAGCCCGACGTGCAGGAGCCTGCGCAGCCGGGCGAGGCATCGGCTGCCTGACTCACATCGGCCGGTCGGGCGCAGGCGCCACGCGGGCCATGCCGCTCAAACGGATCGGATCTCGGCGAGCGGCTGATCGGCTGCCCGAGTGGCGGCCCGCGCGGGGGAGAACGGAAGCAGCCAGATCACGACCAGAGCGGCGATTCCCCACAGCGAGAACGCGTTTCCGACGATGTGGTCGAATACGGTCCAGTGTCGGGCCACCATCGGCAGGAACTGGTACGGGCCGACGGCGAAGATCAGGACGCCGCTGACGGCGATCGCGTTGTAGGCGACGTACGCGCGCCGTGAGTCGGTGCGCGCGGCCACCACAAGGCTCGTCAGGATCAGGGGAATCGACCACACCCAGTGGTGTGCCCACGATGTCGGCGAGACGAGGAGCCCCCAGACCGCGACGACGCAGGTCGCCAGGAGCGCGTTGACGCGCCCGTTCCGACCCGCACCCCGACCGAATGCCGGAGCGGGCTTGCAGGCGAACAGCGCTGCGCCGGCCAGCACCGTTGCCACGAGTGAACTCAGCACCCACGCGAGTTGTGCCGCGCTGGCCTCCGGGAGGAGTCGAATCCACATTGCATTCAGGTTCTGGTTGATCCGACCTGACGGATCACCGATGCGCGTGGTGTGGAACAAGGTGTGGGTCCAGTAGCCCCACGAGTCCGACGGCATCCAGATCCATGCCAGCGCCGCCGCGGCGACGAACGTCGCGGCAGCCGTGACGACCGCGCGCCAGCGTCGAGCCGATGCGAACAGCACGATGAAGACGAGCGGGGTCAGCTTGATCGCCGCCGCGAGCCCGACCAGCACGCCCTGTAGGGGTCCGAAGGCACGGCGGCGTCCCCGGCCGACGAGAAAGATGTCGACGACGATCATCGCCATGAGAATCACGTTGATCTGACCGAAGCCGAGCGTCATCCACATCGGATTGAGCCAGAGCGCGGCAGTGGAGACCACAAGAGCGAGCCACCATCGGTTGCCGATGCGCCCGACGGAGAGCACCGTCAGCACGATGTGCACGACGACGACGAGGAGTCCGATCGTGATCAGTGACATCACGACACCCGCGATGGTGAGCGTCATTGCGCCCAGCGGCACGAAGGCCATCGCGGCGAACGGCGGGTAGGTGAACGGCAGCCAGATGCCGTCGCTGGTGAACGGCATCGAGCCGTCGGCGTAAAGGCTCTGGCCCTGCTGCCAGATCTGTGCCCCGAGCCGGTAGACGTCGAGGTCGATGCGCGTTCTGGTACCGAAACTGCTGGTGAAAGGCACACCGATCATCTGGAGTAGCGACGACGCCGCGAATGCGACGACGATGAGCGCGCGCGCCCACCGCGTCGGAACCCACCGACGGAGCCGGGCGTCCGCGGCGCTGCAGAATGTGGGCATCGATGGCCTTTGTGTAGGCCCCGCGTCGGGGGCATGTGGGTCGGTCGGGTGTCGGTGTGCGCGTTCGGTGGCGAATACTTGGCGGTATGCGTTTCTTCTACGACTCGGAGTTTATCGAGGACGGCCGCACGATCGATCTCGTATCGATCGGTGTCGTCGCAGAGGACGGTCGTGAATATTATGCGGTGTCGACCGAATTCGATCCCGGGCGCGCCGGTAGTTGGGTGCGCGCCAACGTCCTGCCCAAGCTTCCGTCCCCCTCCTCGCCGCTGTGGCGGTCGCGGGCGCAGATCCGCGAAGGCCTGCTGGAGTTCCTGACGGAAAAAGGCAACGACATCGAGTTGTGGGCGTGGGTGGGTGCCTATGACCACGTCGTTCTGTGTCAGTTGTGGGGGCCGATGACCGAGCTGCCCCGCGCTGTTCCGCGTTTCACGCGTGAGCTCAAACAGCACTGGGAGGCTGCCGGTCGGCCGCCTCTGCCGTCCGCGCCCGACGACGCTCACGACGCCCTCAGTGATGCTCGACACAACCTGCGCAAGTGGGAGGCCATCGAGCGTGCCGGCGGTGTGCGTGCGTGAGCCCGGCTAGCCGACGGGGCCGACCTGCGGGGGCGTCGTCGGCGCCTATTACGCTGGAGGGGTGGTGAACTGGACCGTAGACGTTCCGATCGACGAACTTCCCGAACTGCCCCCGCTTCCCGGCGACCTGCAGGCGCGCTTTGCCGACGCCATGAGCAGGCCGGCACTCCAGCAGCCGAGCTGGGATCCCGAGGACGCCCACCGGATGCGTACGGTGCTCGAGAGTGTGCCGCCGATCTGCATGCCGGCAGAGGTCGAGGCGCTGTCGTCGCAGCTCGCCGATGTCGCTGAGGGCCGCGCCTTTCTGCTGCAGGGCGGCGACTGCGCGGAGACGTTCGCCGACAACACCGAACCGCACATCAAGGGCAACATCCGCACGTTGCTGCAGATGGCCGTTGTACTGACCTACGGCGCGAGCCTGCCGGTCGTGAAGGTGGCCCGCATCGCCGGGCAGTACGCCAAGCCACGCTCGGCCGACGTCGACGCGCTCGGCCTGACGTCGTACCGCGGCGACATGGTCAACGGATTCCCGCCCGTCGAGGCGGCACGAGTGCACGATCCGTCCCGCCTGGTCCGCGCGTACGCCAACGCGTCGGCAGCGATGAACCTGGTGCGCGCACTGACCGGTGCCGAAGCCGACCTGCGTCGTGTCCACGATTGGAATCGCGAGTTCGTCCGGACGTCACCCGCCGGCGCGCGGTATGAGGCCCTCGCAGGCGAGATCGACCGCGGCCTGAAGTTCATGGACGCCTGCGGCGTCACCGATTCGAGCCTGAAGTCCGCCGCGATCTTCGCCTCACACGAAGCGCTCGTGCTCGACTACGAGCGCGCGATGCTGCGCCTGGCCGACAATCCCGACCTCGACGGTTCCGGCAATGCGTCCGAACTCGACGAGAAGGTGCTCTACGACCTTTCGGCGCACTTCCTCTGGATCGGCGAGCGCACCCGCCAACTCGACGGTGCGCACATCGCGTTCGCCGAGCTGATCCGTAACCCCATCGGGGTCAAGGTCGGACCGACGACGACGCCGGAGCAGGCCGTCGAATACGTCGAACGGCTCGACCCGCACAACCGTCCCGGACGGCTGACCTTCGTTGCCCGCATGGGCAACTCGAAGGTGCGCGAGGTGCTGCCGCCGATCGTGAGCGCGGTGGAGGCGACCGGCCACAAGGTGATCTGGCAGTCCGATCCGATGCACGGGAACACCCACACCTCGCCGACCGGGTACAAGACCAGGCACTTCGACCGCGTCGTCGACGAGGTGCAGGGCTTCTTCGAGGTCCATCACGCGCTCGGTACACACCCGGGTGGTATCCACATCGAGCTCACCGGAGAGAACGTGACCGAGTGTCTCGGTGGCGCACAGGACATCTCCGACGTCGACCTGGCGGGCCGATACGAGACCGCGTGCGATCCGCGGCTCAACACCCAGCAGTCGCTGGAACTGGCATTCCTCGTCGCGGAGATGTTGCGCGGCTGAGCATCTCGACGTCCTGAGCGGTCAGCCCACGATCAGCGCGCCGACCCACCAGCCGGCCGAGCCGACGCCTGCGGCCACCAGCAGGACGACGGTCAGCCAGATCAGCGCCTGCAGTCTTCCGCGCCCAGGGTCGTGGGTCGGTGTGTCGTCGGTCGGTCGATCGGGAATCACCGTGGGGCGCTTGGTCGTCGCGGGTGGCGCTGTGGTCGGTTGGGGACGCGCAACGAGCGACTCCGCGACCGGTTGCTGTGCGGTCGCGGGGACAGCGCGCGGCGCAACGGGGCGCGGTTGTGGACGCACCGCGGCGGCCTGCGCCGCGCGTATCCGGAGCATCGTCTCCCGCTCGGCCGAGCGGCGCGGTGCGGGAACGGTGAACGGCGGCAGGTCGAGGTCGTCGGCCGCGGCGAGCAGGGCGTCGCGCATCTCGAAGGCGTCGACGTAGCGGTCGCGCGGCCGACGTTCCGTCGCGCGCAGGATCACTTCGTCGATCTCCTCGGGTACGCCGTCGATCACGTCGCCGGGGGCCGGGACGTCGTAGGAGAGTCGCTGGTAGGCGAGTGCCAGTGGCGAGTCGCCGTGGAAAGGTGTTCTGCCGGTGAGTAATTCGAACATCATGACGCCCATGGAGTAGACGTCGCTCCTGGCGTCGGCGTCGGCCGACTCGACCTGCTCGGGCGACAGATACGCCGCCGTACCCAGGATGACGCTCGCCGACGTGACGCCGGCCTCGGCGACCGCGCGCACCAGTCCGAAGTCGGCGACCTTGACCTCGCCCGCGTCGGAGATCAGCACGTTCTCGGGTTTGACGTCGCGGTGGACGAGGCCTGCTCGATGCGCGGTGCCGAGACCGCCGAGGACGGGATCGGCGACCGCGACGACGGCGTGCGGCGGCATGGGACCGCGCTCGCGCAGCAGTTCGCGCAGGCTGCCGCCCTCGACGAGTTCCATCACGAGAAACGCCGTGCCGTCGTCGATGCCCTGGTCGTAGACCGCGACGAGACCGGGATGCTTGAGGCCCGCGACCGCCCGCGCCTCGAACTCGAAGCGGCGCACGAACTGTGGATCGCCCGAGTAGCGTCGATCCATCACCTTGACCGCGACGTCGCGACCCAACCGCAGATCGGCGCCCAGATAGACCGCCGACATTCCGCCGCGCGCGATGGGCGCGTCGAGGCGGTAGCGGTCCTCGAGGACCGCACCGAGCAGGGTGTCGGCCGGGCTGTTCACGACGTCGAATCTACCCGGCACCACCGACCGCGGGCCCGTACGTACACGCCGTGGCGTGTGCTGGACGACGAGTTGTACACAGCGTGACGACCGCCTGTCGGCATGCACGGCGAAACGGTAATCTCAGGCGGGTGAGTTCTCTGCCCCTCTCGACCGACAACCTCCCCGCCGACACCCCCACCTATTCGCTCGACGATGTCGCCGCACGCCTGCATGTCTCGACGAACAAGGTGCGCAACCTCATCCGGGATCATCACCTGCTCGCGATCTCGCGTAACGGTCAGCCCGCGGTGCCGCAAGTGTTCTTCGACGACGAAGGCATCGCGAAGCACTTCACCGGACTCGTCGACGTGTTGTTCGACGGCGGCTACACGCGCGACGAGATCATGACGTGGCTGTTCACCGAACAGGACGACCTCGGCCTGACGCCCGCGGACGCGCTGCACACCCACTCCGCGCGCGAAGTCATCCGTCGCGCGCAGGCACAGGCGTTCTGACGCCCCACATACGACGTCCGAGAGCACCGATCCGCAGTGGATCGGTCCGCATCACCGACGCTGCCGCGAGGCCACCGAGCGCCAGCGCCAACAGCGTCTCGGGCAGTTTGTAGAACAAGATCGAGTCGTCGGGCTGAAAGACGATCAGCATGAACGTCGAGATTCCGACGACCAGCGAGCGCACCCACGTCGGAAGCGTGAACGCCACGGCCAGGCACAGCACCCACGTGTAGTACCAGGGGAGCGTCGACGGTTCGAGGACCACGACGGCCAGCATGGCGAGCACGATGCCCGCCATCGCGTCGCGCTCGGAATGCCGCTGCCGCCACCACAACACGACGAGGATGACCGCGAGCAGAACCTCGCCGACGAGCCGGGTGATCGGCAGCACGGTCTGCAGGTTGAGCGGTGTGAACGGCGCGGCGACGAGTGTCACGAGGTGAGCGACAACCGTCGGCAACGTAAACCAGTTCACGATCCGATCCGCCCAGCCCAAACCAGTGAGCCAACCCAGGCCCAGCCTGACGAGCGCGGTCCACGCCGCGAACACGGCGACGGTGATGCCCACGATCGCGGCGAGCACGAGTGCCACGTCGCGCGCGCCCACCTGGCGCCGTTCTCGGATGTGCGCCAACCAGATCCACAGCACGAAGGGGACCGCGATCCCCGCGGTGATCTTGATCGAGACCGCACACCCGAGCAGCACGAGCCCGCCGACGTGGCGCCCGGTGACGACCAACGCCATCCCCGCGGACAACACACCCATCATGAGTAGTTCGACGTGCGGTCCGCCCACCAGGTGGATCAGGACGAGCGGGTTGAACAGCACCAGCCACAGTCCAGCGGCGGGCGACGCCCCGAAGTGACGGGCGAGGCGCGGAATTGCCCAGAGCGACAACAGGAGTCCCGGCAGCAGTACCAGTCGCATGGCGAGCACACCCAGGATGACGTGCTCGCCGGTCACCGCGACGACCAGGTGCGTCACCCACACGAAGAGCGGGCCATAGGGGGCCGTGGTCGACGCCCAGACCTGCGCCATGCTGTCGACGAGCGGTCCCGGATTGTGCGCCGGGCCGTCGGCGTACGGCGAGAAGCCCGCCCCGAACAGGGCGCCCTGCCCGAGGTAGGCGTAGACGTCGCGACTGTAGAGCGGCACGGTCACCATCAACGGCGCGGCCCACGCCAGCACCCACCTGCCCAGGTGAAGCCCGCTGTGATCACGCGTGCGGTCGCACACGATGCGCCCCAGGCGTATCCACGCGATGACCATCAGCGTCACGCCGACCCAGAATGTGATGCCACACAGCGATTTACCGTGCCCGTAGGTGAGCCAGCTCAGTCCGGTATCGGTCAGGATCGGATGGTTGCGAGGTATGTCTGCGATGCCGAAACCGCCGAGGCACACCATGATCGAGCCGATCAGGCCCGCGATGAGGGTGCGCCGCGTCGTCGTCGACGATGTGCGACCGGCGCTCGCGTCGGCGTCCACTTTCACGTCGGTGTCCATGCTCAGGCGTCGTCCACGCTCACGCGTCGCGATGCGCCATACGACGCGAGACGGCAACGAGGTCGGTGTACACGGCGTCGTCGATATCGGTGCTCTCGAGGGTGGTGACGGCGGACTCGAGCAGTGTGTCGATGGTGCGTTCGACGTCGGCGACGGCGCCCACGTCGGTCAGAATCCCACGCGCAGTGGCCAGTTCGTCTGCCGACAGTTCGGTTCCGATCACCGAACGCAACGTGTCGCCGAGTGCGGGATCGTGAGCGTCGGCGCGGGACAGTCCCAGCGCGAGAAGTGCCGTCCGCTTGCCTGCGACGAGATCGTCGCCCGAGGGCTTGCCGGTACGGGCGGGGTCGCCGAACACACCGAGCAAATCGTCCTGTAGTTGGAACGCGATGCCGAGATCGTGCCCGACCGAACGCAGGTGGTCGACGAGTTCCTCGGAGGCACCCGCGGCGCGGGCGCCGAGTTCGAGCGGCCGCGCGACCGTGTAGGCAGCCGTCTTGAACTCCATCACGCGATAGGCGGCTTCCGTCGATTCCTCGCCGCTGACCTCGTTGACGATGTCGAGGACCTGGCCGCCGAGCACCTCCGTGCGCATCGCCGCCCACGTCGCGATCACTCCCGGTGGCAGGGGCGCAACGTGCGGACCTTCAACCGGCCTGCCTGCGGGCGACACAGTCGCGGGGGCGTACCCGTGGACGAGGTCGTCGGCCCATGCGAGCGCGAAATCGCCTGCCAGAACAGCCGACGCGACTCCGTGTTCGGCCGCGTCGCCGCGCCATCCCGCGTCGCGATGGGCGCTCTCGAACACCCGGTGCACGGTTGGTCGACCGCGCCGTGTGTCGGAGGCGTCGATGATGTCGTCGTGAATGAGCGCGCAGCCCTGCACGAGTTCGAGGGCGGCACAGATTCGCATTGCGTCGGAGTCGGTGAGACCGGTCGGCACGCCGTTGGCGTCGCCGCGGCCCGCCTGCCACCCCGCGTACGCGAAGACGGGGCGGATGCGCTTGCCGCCAGACAGTACGAAATCGGCGACGACCTGCGCCGACGACCCGACGACCGGCGAAATGGCTGCGGCGGTCGACACCGCGGTGCCGAGAAAGTCGCGCAGCACGGATTCGACTGCGCCGGGAACCTCGGCGAGGCGCGTTGGTACGGGAGCGGTCGAGGTCACGTGTCACAGGCTAGCCCGTACACTGGTCCGGTGAATTCATCCGCCCCGGTGCCGTCCGTCGTCGAACGTCTGTCTGCGCCGCATCCGGGACAGGTGCCCTTCTCCGTCGAGTTCCTCCCACCCAAAGACGCCGAGGGCGAGGCACGCCTGTGGCGCGCGGTCCGTGTCTTCGAGCGGCTCAATCCCGCGTTCGTCTCGCTGACGTACGGGGCGGGTGGCAGCACACGTGATCGCACCGTGCGGATCGCGGGTCAACTGGCGACCGAGACCACGCTGGTGCCGGTGGCCCACTTGACCGCGGTGGACCATTCGATCGCCGAATTGCGCTCGCTGGTCGGTGCGTACGCCGACAAGGGCATCACCAATATCCTTGCGCTGCGCGGTGATCCGCCGGGAGATCCGCTCGGTGAGTGGGTCAAGCATCCCGAGGGCGTCTCGTACGCCGAAGAACTCGTCGACCTCATCGGCGAACTCGGCCAGTTCCACGTCGGTGTCGCCTCGTTCCCCGAGGGCCATCACCGTGCTCCCGATCTCGACCACGACACCCGCGTCCTGGTGAGCAAGCTTCGCGCGGGCGCCGAGTACTCGGTCACCCAACTGTTCTTCGACGTCGAGTTCTACCTCCGCCTGCGCGACCGTGTCGCCGCGGCCGACGCCGAGCAGGGCGCCAAGCCGATCATTCCCGAGATCATGCCGATCACGTCGCTTGCCTCGGTTCGACGGATGGTCGAGTTGTCGGGGTCTGTTCTGCCCGAGAGCGTCGAACGGCGGTTGATCGACGCCGCGGGCTCCGGTGAACAAGAGGATCGCGCAGCGGTGCGCGCCGTCGGCATCGACATCGCCACCGAGATGTCGCAACGTCTCATCGCCGAGGGCGTCCCCGGGCTGCATTTCATCAGCCTCAACTTCGCCAAGGCCACCTGCGAGGTGCTCGACCGCCTCGGTGTCGACACCTCCGACGCCCTGCCGCTCGTCTCGTCGAACTAGCTGTCGCCAGGCCAGGGTCTGCGCGGCGCCATCGACGGTGAGTATCGGGAGTGCGACGGCGCGGATAAACCGGGAGTTGATCCAGTGTGCGTCCACGGTCACGTCGATAGCCGATCCCACAAGCTCTGATCGTGGTACGTCGGCGCTCTAGGGGTAGCGACAATGCGCACTGCCCCTTGAACAATCGCCGGACTACACAGCGCTCAGCCGGTGGGGTCGCCGCTCTCCGGCTTCTGGCCACCCGCCGCGGAGGCATCTGCGCGTGCGCCGGAGGAAGCGGTCGTCGACGATGCGGTGGCCCGCGGTGTCGTCGCCTTTTGGGCGGGTGCGGTTCGACGCACCGGCCGCGGCCGTCCTGGGCGCGGGCTGGTGTCGCGGTGCGAGTACGCCAACCAGATGACGAGTGCGACGACGAGGAGGCACACGATCACGAGGAGCCACGTCCACCCGGTGAACGCCGCGGTCGCGGGGTCGGGGTAGGTCGCGTCGGCGATGAACTCGGTGACCTTGCCCGGTTCGGGCGTCCACGTGACAGAGGTCTCCGAATCCTGCTTCGGGACGTTGCTCGCGGTGATCGGACCCGCGAACGCCAGGGTGAACTTCAGGTAGTCGCGTTCATCGAGTCCGTTGAGATCGGCGCTGCCGCGAAAGCGGACGACATCGCCGCTGCGCTTGGCGTTCAATTCCATCGTCATCGACGTGTCGCCGAACGCGTTGGCGACGATGTCTCCGAGCTGACTGAGCTGACCGGCCGTCAGATCGGAGAATGTGGCCCTGGTACCGACCCGGCTCGCGCCCTGCCCTGTCGCTCCGGGCTGTGCGGCCGTGGACGAGGCGCTCGCGGAGGGGGCACCAGCAGAAGCAGATGGGTTCGCCGAATCACCGGCCTGGCCGGTGCGCGGGCCCTCGCGGTAGTCGGAGGTCGACACGTTGTTGTGCATCGACTCGGGAATGTCGAGTCGCGGCGCGCCGCTGGGATTGTCGGGTGAGGTCGCGACGATGATCGTGCCGGCATACCGGTCGCCGACAGTTGTCGAGCGGGTCAGGCACCCCGACAGCAGCGGCATCGCCGTGAGCAGGATCAACAGCGACGCAATCGTGGTTCGCACGGTACGTCGGCTCGTCGGATCGGTGGGGCGTCGCGTGGTAGCCGGTTGCACGTGCTCATCGTGCCAGATGAAGTTGTGTCGGACTGTCAGTGCCGCCGCCGACTCGCCGCGATCGCGAGCTGTCCTGCGATCCGTCCGCTGGCACCGGTCACCCCGCCTCCGGGATGCGTCGACGCCCCTGCGAGGAAGAGCCCGGCCGCGCCGGGTATCCGATGCCCGGCGAGGTCGGGGTGCGGCCGATAGGTGAACATCTGATCGATCGTCATCTCGACGTGCATGATGTTGCCGCCGACCAACCCGAGCTCCGATTCCAGATCGGCGGGCGTCTGGACGTAACGGTGGTCGACCGCCGCGCTGAATCCCGGCGCATGGCGATCGACTTCGGCCAGGATCTCGTCCGCGGCGACCGAGCCGGACGTCGACCACTGGCCGTCACGCAACTGTCGCGGGTGCCACTGCGACCACACCGTGATCGAATGCCGTTGTGCGGGAGCAAGTGTCGGATCGATCGCCGAGAAACTCATCACGACGCACGGTGGGCGTGGTGGTAACTCGCCGACTGTGGCCGCGGTATACGCGCGACGAAGTTGCGAGCGGTCGGTGACGAGAAGTCCCAGCGCCGAATGCACGCCGTGCGGCGGGAGGTCCGACGGCAGATCGCGGTAGGCGGGCAGGGCGCGCGTGCCGAGCCGGACCGCCATCCCGATACCGGAGCCGATATCGATCTCGCGACGCCATCGACCGATCTCCGCTGGTGGAGCAGCTCGCCCGGCGTCGAGCATGTCGAGTGTCGCGAAAATGTGGCAGGCGGCGATCACCTGACGTGTGCAGTGGCTGTCCCCGTCGGTCTGCACGCACCAATGATCGCCACACCGGCTGATCGACGTCGCGGGCGATCCGGTGAGCACCTGCGCGCCGTCGGCGTCGAGCCGGTGCAGAAGGGATTCGGTGAGCGCGCCGCTGCCGCCGACGGCCCTGCCAGGGGGAATCCGGTGCATGAGCGCTGCAAACCCGACCATGGGTGCGGTTCCCGGCGCATTCATGGGCGGACCCGATTGCGCGCCGAACCACGCGAGAGCCGCTTTGAGTCGTTCGGAGGTGAACCAGCGATCGAGAAGCGCGTCACCGGACATCATCAGTTCCTGGGTCGCCGACATGAGCGACCCAGCACGTCGACCGATGAGCCCGGTGCGCGCGGTGTGGGCGGTGTGTCCGATGCCGGCGAATGCTCGTCCGAAGCGGGGGAGTGTCGACGGGGAGTTGAACGCATCGAGCACAGCCCGCGACCGCCGTCCCCACACGCCGACGAAGCGTCGGTAGGCGTCCGCGTCGGCGTCTGAGCACGCCGCGGCGATCGACGCACAGGTCGCGTTGAGGTCGGTGCGGAACACCAGCGGTGGTCCGTCCTGCGTCGCGGGTGCGAAACCCCAAGGGTCGCAGTCGATATAGCGCAGCCCGTGGGCGGAGAGGTCGAGCTCGTCGATGATCGGGGAGTGTCGGATCATCAGATGCGCCGACGACCCGCGATCGACGCGATAACCCGGAAAACGTTCGACGGTCGAGACGGCACCGCCCGGAATGTCGTCGCGTTCGACGACGAGAACGGAGCGTCCGGCGCGGGCGAGGTAGGCGGCCGCGATGAGGCCGTTGTGACCCGCGCCAACGACAACGGCGTCGTGCCGGGGCTGGTGGCCGGAGCGGGTCAAGCGGCTCACCGCGCCGCTGCCGGCGGTGGTGTGCGTGGTGTGCCCACGATCGGTTCCGGCGCGGCGTCGAGCGGGAGTCGTCGACCGAGGAAGGCGAAGGGGCGTGGGTCGCCGGTGAAGGTGAAGTGCCGCAGCACATCGTCGAAGCCCATCCTGCGATAGAGCGACCACGCTCGATTCTGTTCGGCGTGAATCTCCGGGGTGGACAGCAGGACATGGTCTTCTTCGCGGTCGCTCAGCAGCGCGGTCAGCAACCACTCGCCGATGCCGTGGCCCTGGGCGGTCGGGTGAACGTGCAGCTCGGTGAGTTCGAAGTAGTTCGTGGCGACGCGCTCGATGGTCTCACGGCTCCAACCCGAGAGTCGGAGCCCTGTTCTGAGCTGGTGATTCCACCACTGGTCGTCGGCACCGCGGTAGCCGTAGGCGATGCCGACCATGATCTCGTGCCCCGACGGCGAGACCGGAGGGCCGATGAGTCGACGCTGTGTGTCGGGGTCGAGCCGGAGGTCGGGGGGAACGGCCGTCAGCGCGGCGTATGCGGTCCACCCTCGACGGGCGATGTGCTCACGCCAGAGCGGAACCCGGTGGTGTTCGGTACCGCGTGGGTAGTCCATCGCGGTCACGTAGACGTTCAGGGCAGCGTCGAGCCAGGCCGGGGCGTCCTGCCCGGCCAACCGAACGAGTCGGGTCGCCAACTGCTCGTCGTCCTTCCTTCCGCACCAAGCCGCGCGTCGAGTCCGTGGCAGGCCGCGGCGGATCGGGAATGTCGGTACCGAGTTCTACGCTTCTGCTATCTGGATTGGGGCCACATCTCCACTTGAAGAGTGTCGCCGTTCTAGCTATATTGAATATGTCGAACGGGTGTTCGATGAACGTGCCTCCGCAAGCCGTTCTGCTTCACCCACGACAGTCCGGGCGGTCCGGCGACGGACGAGGGAAGCGTGCATCGTCGGACCGCACCGGGACTCGGTCACATCCCCGGGTCGTTCGAGAAGACGCAACACCGAAGGGAGCGCGACATGGCAGTCAACAGGCCGACGCGCGGCACAGTGCGCCACGCACGGCGAGGTGCGGTGGTGCGTCCAGAGATCGACCCCGTGGTTGTCGTCCGCGCTCGTGACCTCCTCGAACGCGCGGAGATCCTGGTGGAGAACGCCGACGGTGTGCCAGACGACGCCGAGCGTTTCCGCCAGTACTACCTCGCGGCACTGCGCGCGGCGGGTGCCGCGCTCGCGGTGTATGAACCGCCGACCAAGCGTGTTTCCCACCGTGTATCGCCGAACGCGTGGTCGCGCATCTCGTCGGCTGTTCCTGATCTCGCCGAGTTCGCCGAGGCATTTGCTCGCCTGTCGGCTGTTCGTATGGAGATCGAGTCAGGTTTGCGCCGCTCGGTCGAGGGCTCGGCGGTCGCCGCGCTCCGTTCCCGCGTGCTGTCGTTCCTCGATGCCGTCGAGGACATCATCGTCGGCTACGAACAGGGAAAGCTCGCGCACCAGTCGGTCGACAGGTCCGACTACGGCTTCGACCACATCGCCTGAGAACACATCGCTCGAGACCGCGGCCCACGCGCTGACCGGTGGTCGGAGGCTTCTGTGGGCGCGCCAGGCGGTTTCGCTCGGCGTGATCCTTGGTCTCAATTTGTGTCTATCGGCGCACTTGAGGTGACCGTCGGATGGTTATGGTGGTCGGGCTTGCGATCACCTCGTATCATGGAAGCTGTAAGCCGCGAACACATGTCACGAGACGGGCGTCCGCGGTCGCCACAATCTCGTTGAAGTGTGAATCGGCAACGTAGTAAGGAGGGTCGGTGCCACTCTCGGAGCACGAGCAGCGCATGCTCGAACAAATCGAAAGTGCTCTATACGCCGAGGACCCGAAGTTCGCGTCCAGCGTGAAGCGTCGACGGCTGGGCCGATCGTCGGGTCGTCGTCGTCTTCAGGCGGCGGCGATCTTCGCCGTCGGTCTTGTGCTGCTCATCGTCGGTCCTCTGGTGGGTCTGAGCATCGCCGGCCTTCCTGTCGTCAGTCTCATCGGTTTTCTCGTGATGTTCGGCGCAGGTCTTCTTGCTCTCTGGGGTGGTGGACGTTCGGCTTCCGAGGGTTCGGCACCCGCCGACACCGCCCGTCCGGCAGGCAACAAGCGCAAGTTCACCGAGCGCATGGAAGAACGGTTCAACCGCCGCTTCGACCAGGAGTGACCGAGCCGCCTGACTGATCAGGCGCCTCACTCTTCTCGGCCTCATCGCCTCCGCGGTGCTCGAGAGTCAGGCCTGGCCGCCTCCCGCGGCCACATGTGTGCCGTATCTCAAGGTTGGTGTGCTGCAGCACCCACGGCATTCGACAAGACACTTCTTCGAGTCCACCACCGCCCGCCGAGCCGTACCGCAGGCCCACTTCTCAGATCAGCAGGGCAACACATCGCACCGATGTGTTGCCCTGCTGTCGTATGTCGTGGCTGTCTCATTGCCGGGGTTCTCTGGATCCCACACAGGGCTGCCGCGCGCCGTAGCGGGCATGCTCGCCGGGTTCGATCCAGGTGACGACCGCTGACCCGAGGACGCTGGCCGCGGCGTTGTCGGGGTGACCTTCGAAGGCGCTGGCCAATTGCACCAGGTCGGCGTCGGAGATGGGATCGCCGAGGCCTGCGGCCACAACCAGGCCGGAGGCCGCGGCGAGTCCGGAGACCGCGGCCGAGGCCGACGATCCGAGACCGCGCGAATGCGGGATGGCGTTGACAGTCTTCAGATGGAGTCCTGCCGCCGACACGCCCGCATGCGCGAGTCCGGCGAGCAATGCACGAACGACGAGATGGTTGGCATCACGGGGCACGTCGGCGGCGGCCTCACCCACGACGTCGACGTCGATACCGGCAGGCGTCGTCGAGGCAACCACCTCGTCGTAGAGCCCGAGCGCGATACCGAGCGAGTCGAACCCCGGTCCGAGGTTCGCACTCGACGCAGGCACGCGCACTGTGGTCGAAAGACCTTCCGGCAGTTGCCTATACACCGTATCCGGGCTGACCATTCGTCGGTCCGTCCCGGATTCAGGCGACGCCGAGTGCATCGGCAACCGCGACGGGATCGACCGGAATCGCCTCGACTTCCGGCATCCCGAGGAGTGCGGTATCGGGGTCCTTGAGGCCGTTGCCGGTCACGGTGCAGACAACCGTCTGGCCCGGAGTGATCCAGCCGTCGGCGTGGGCCGCGAGCAGGCCCGCCACGCTGGCAGCGGACGCCGGCTCGACGAAGACGCCCTCTTTACCCGCCACGAGTCGGTACGCCTCGAGCAGCTTCTCGTCGGTGGCTGCGCGGAACTGGCCGCCCGACTCCTCCTTGGCCGCGACGGCCTGGTTCCAGCTTGCGGGCGACCCGATGCGGATCGCGGTGGCGATGGTCTCGGGATCTTTCACCGGCGCGCCGTTGACCAGCGGAGCAGCACCCGCAGCCTGCACACCGAGCATGCGCGGAAGATCGCTGATGCCGTCGGCGTGGTACTCGCGATAGCCCTTCCAGTACGCGGTGATGTTGCCCGCGTTGCCCACCGGGAGCACGTGCACGTCAGGCGCGCGGCCGAGGACGTCGACGATTTCGAATGCCGCCGTCTTCTGCCCCTCGATTCGTGCCGGATTGACCGAGTTGACCAGCTCGATCTCGGTAAACTCCGCGGTGGCCTTGCGGGCGAGTTCGAGACAGTCGTCGAAGTTGCCCTGTACCTGGATGATCTTGGCGCCGCTCATGACCGCCTGGGCGAGCTTGCCCATCGCGATCTTTCCCTCGGGAATCAGCACGGCGCAGGTGATGCCGGCACGGGTGGCGTAGGCCGCGGCCGACGCCGACGTATTTCCCGTTGACGCACACAAGACCGCCGTCTTGCCGTTGTTGACCGCGTTGCTCACGGCCATGGTCATGCCGCGATCCTTGAACGAGCCGGTCGGGTTGAGTCCCTCGACCTTGAGGTACACCTCGCAGCCGGTCAGTTCGGAGAGGTGGCGCGCGGGAACGAGCGGGGTCGCACCCTCGAGGAGGGTCACGACCTTCCAGTCGTCGCCGACGGGCAGTCGTGAACGATAGGCCTCGATCAGCCCTGGCCAGCCTGCATGCACAGGCGCGTGCGCGGGTGCGTTGGTCGCGTCAGTCATCGGTTCCTTCCAATCGCAGAACGCTGGACACCGTGGTCACGGAGTCCATGTCCTCAAGTGCCGCAACGCATTCCGACTGAGCTCGATCGGGTGCGCGGTGTGTGACGACGATGAGCCGGGCGTCGTCGCCCGCGCCTTCCTGACGGACTGCGGCGATACTCACCGATCGCTTCGAGAATTCGTTGGCGACCTGCGAGAGTACACCGGGCTTGTCGGCGACTCGCATGGAGACGTAGTAGCGGGTCGGCACTTCGTCGATCGACGCAATCGGCAACGACGCGTAGGTCGATTCAAGTGGTCCGCGACCGCCGTGCACCTTGTTTCGTGCGGCCATCACCATATCGCCGAGCACCGCCGATGCCGTCGGCGAACCGCCTGCACCCTGCCCGTAGAACATGAGCCTTCCCGCGTTCTCGGCCTCGACGACGACTGCGTTGAAGGCGCCGTTGACCGTTGCGAGTGGGTGTGACAACGGGATCAGCGCCGGGTACACGCGCGCCGACACCCGCTGGGAGCCGTCGGCGCCTCGCACCCGTTCACAGATCGAGAGAAGTTTGACCGTGCAGTCGAACTTCTTCGCCGCCACCAGATCGTCGGGCGTCACGTTCGTGATGCCCTCGCGGTAGACGTCGGCCGCGGTCACGCGGGTGTGGAACGCGATCGACGCGAGGATCGCGGCCTTGGCCGCGGCGTCGTAGCCCTCGACGTCGGCCGTCGGATCGGCCTCGGCGTAACCCAGACGTCCTGCCTCGGCGAGGGTTTCGGCGTAGTCGGCACCGGTCTCCGCCATCTCCGACAGGATGAAGTTGGTGGTGCCGTTGACTATTCCGGCGACTCGCTCGACCGTGTCGCCCGCGAGAGACTGCATCAGCGGACGCACCACCGGAATTGCTCCGGCGACGGCCGCCTCGAAGTACAGGTCGACCTTGGCGTCGGCGGCTGCGGTGGCGAGTTCGCCCGTGTACTCGGCGAGTAGCGCCTTGTTGGCCGTCACCACGGATTTGCCCGATTGCAGTGCGGTGCGGATCAATTCGCGGGCGGGATCGATTCCGCCCATGAGTTCGACGACGATGTCGACGTCGTCGCGTGCCACGAGTGCTGCGGGGTCGTCGGTGATCAGTTCCTGAGCGATCTTGCGTGGCCGGGTCAGATCACGCACCGCGACGCCGCGAAGATCAACGGGCGCACCGACCCGAGCCCGCAGGTCGGCGGCGTTGTCCTCGAGGATTCGCACCACCTCGGAACCCACATTGCCCATACCGAGGACCGCGACGCCGATCGTCTTGTCCTGCGCTGTCATGTCTTGTCCCGCCGATTGGTCTTGCCCTACCGAGTTGTCTTGCCCTACACCGTTACTCATTCAGCGCACCTCCAGCCGCAGATAGTCGTCGAGTGTCTCGCGGCGAAGAATCACCCTCGCCGTACCGTCAGCCACCGCGACCACGGCCGGCCGCATCGCCATGTTGTATCGGCTCGACATCGAATAGCAGTACGCACCGGTCGCCGCGACGGCGATCAGATCGCCGGGTTCGAGGTCGCCGGGTAGCCAGCAGTCCTTGATTACGATGTCGCCACTCTCACAATGCTTTCCGACGACGCGGCTGACCACCGGATCGGCGTCGGAAACCCGCGAGACCAGCCGCACGTCGTACTCGGCCTGATACAGCACCGTCCGGATGTTGTCGCTCATTCCGCCGTCGACGGACACGTAGCGACGTACCGACCCGCCGCCGAGTTCGACGTCTTTGATGGTCCCGACCCGGTAGAGCGTGATGGTGCCCGGCCCGGCGATCGCGCGGCCGGGTTCGACGGCGATCGTCGGCATCGGCAGGCCAACCGCTTGCGATTCGCGACGGACGATGGTGGCCAGTGTCTCTGCGACATCGGCGACGGGCAGTGGACGTTCGTCGGGAAGGTACGAAATACCCAGTCCCCCACCGAGATCCACGATCGACATCTGCGACGTCTTGTCGACACCGAACTCGTCGACGACGTCGTGGAGCAACCCGAGCACCCGATGTGCCGCGAGCTCGAAGCCGTCCATGTCGAAGATCTGCGAGCCGATGTGGCTGTGCAGCCCCACCAGTCGAAGGTTATCGGTGGCGAAGACGCGGCGAACCGCTTCCATGGCGACGCCGCCCGACAGCGCGAAACCGAACTTCTGGTCCTCGTGTGCCGTGGCGATGAACTCGTGTGTGTGGGCCTCGACGCCGACGGTCACTCGGATCAGTACGTCGGCGACAACACCGCGCTCGCCCGCCAAACGGTCGAGGCGCTCGATCTCCATCATCGAGTCCAGCACGATGTGCCCGACGCCGGCCTCGAGTGCCGCGTCGAGTTCATCGAGGCTCTTGTTGTTGCCGTGCAACGCGATTCGCTCTGCCGGGAATCCCGCGTGAAGGGCGATAGCGAGCTCGCCACCCGAACAGACGTCGAGTGACAGACCCTCCTGGTCGACCCAGCGCGCAACCTCGCTACACAGGAACGCCTTCGACGCATAGTGCACACGTCCGTAGGGTCCGAACGCGGTCATCATGTCGCGGCAGCGTGAGCGGAAATCATCCTCGTCGAGCACGAACAGCGGGGTGCCGAAGGTCTCGGCCAGCTCACCGACTCCAACGCCCGCGATGGTCAGTTCGCCGGACTCGGCACGAACAGCATTGCGCGGGAACACGTTTGCCGGGATCTGCGCAACCGCGGCCGGGTCGTTCGGCTGCTGGGCCAACTGCGGTGCCGCTTGGGTCTCGGCGTGGCGCGGTCCCGCCGGATGCGCGTTCACATCCGCTCCGGAGCGCTGACGCCGATGAGGTCGAGCCCGTTGCGCAGAACCTGGCGGGTTGCCGCGCAGAGCGCAAGCCGCGCGCCGTGGATGTCACCGGGTTCTTCATCGCCCTGCGGCAGCACCCGATTGTGGGCATAGAACCGGTGGTAGGCACCCGCGAGGGACTCCAGGTAGCGCGAGATGCGGTGCGGCTCACGCAGTTGCGCCGCCGTCGCCACGACTTCGTCGAAGTCGCCGATCGTGCGGATCACATCGCCCTCGGTGTCGGAGTCGAGCAGGTCGAGGTGTTCGAGTCGGGGCTTGAGGCCCAGTTCGTCGGCGTTGCGCGCGATCGCCGACAGCCGCGCGTGTGCGTACTGCACGTAGTACACCGGGTTGTCGTTGGACTGCTTGGCCAGCAGGTCGAGATCGATGTCGATGTTCACGTCGATCGACGAGCGGATCAGCGCGTAGCGCGCGGCGTCGACTCCGACCGCGTCGACGAGGTCGTCGAGCGTGATCACGGTGCCGGCCCGCTTGCTCATCCGCACCGGCTTGCCGTCGCGGACGAGGTTGACCATCTGCCCGATGAGCACCTCGACAGTGTCGGGGTCGTCACCCAAAGCTGCGGCGGCGGCCTTGAGTCGCTTGATGTAGCCGTGGTGGTCGGCGCCGAGCATGTACATGCACAGGTTGAAACCGCGGTTGCGCTTGTCACGGTAGTAGGCGATGTCTCCTGCGATGTAGGCGGCTTCGCCATCGCTCTTGATGACGACACGGTCCTTGTCGTCGCCGAAGTTCGTCGTCCGTAGCCACCACGCGCCGTCGGACTCGTAGAGGTTGCCGTTGGCGCGCAGTTCGGCGATGCACTCCTCCACCAGGCCCGAGGTGAACATCGAGTTCTCGTGGGTGAACACGTCGAAGTCGGTCCCGAACTCGTGCAGGCTCGACTTGATGTGGTCGAACATCAACTCGACGCCGACCGACCGGAACGTCTCACGACGTTGCTCCTGCGGCTGCGAGAGGACGTCGGGGACGGCCTCGACCACCTTGTTCGCGATGTCGACGATGTACTCGCCCGCGTACCCGTCCTCGGGCGTCGGCTCGCCGAGCGCTGACGCCTCCAGTGAGCGTGCGAACTTGTCGATCTGAGAACCGTGGTCGTTGAAGTAGTACTCGCGGGTGACCTTGGCTCCGCGTGCTGCCAACACCCGTCCGAGAGCATCACCGACCGCGGCCCAGCGCGTGCCACCGAGGTGGATCGGGCCGGTCGGGTTGGCCGAGACGAACTCGAGGTTGATGGTCTTGTCGCTGAACTCGTCGCCCTTGCCGTACTCGGTGGTCTGGGTGAGGGCCGTCTCGATGACGCTGTTCTGGGCCGACGCGGCCAGCCAGATGTTGACGAATCCCGGGCCCGCGACCTCGGCTTTCTCGATACCATCCGCAGCGGAGAACGCCTCGACGAGCCGTCCTGCGAGTTCGCGCGGATTGACACCGAGCTTCTTGCCGAGCTGAAGTGCGACGTTGGTCGAGTAATCGCCGTGATCGGCGTGGCGAGGACGCTCGACGACCACGGATTCGGGCACCAGCGACGCGTCGAGTCCGCGATCGGACACGACGGTCCGGGTCACGGTACTCAACAATGCGGCGAGATCGGCGGGAGTCACAGGTCACCATCCTATTGGCCCCACTTCAGCAAGCCGCAACTGCCTGGTGAATCGTAGAGTTTTGAACCGTGATCCCTGCGATACGACTCTGGAATGACACCGACGGCCGATCCCACGTCGAGCACGGCTCGGTGTCACTCGACGCGCACACACTGCGCTCTGCCGAGACTGCAACGACCACCGCTGCGTTCCAGGAGACCGCCGAGGGCGGCTCGTTCGCCTGGCACACCGCGCCGCGGCGTCAGTACGTGATCACCCTGGCCGGTGTGCTGGACTTCGTCACCCGCGACGGAGAGAAATTCCGGCTCGAACCCGGGGTCGTCCTGGTCGCCGAGGACACCGACGGCACCGGCCATCGGTGGGAACTGCTCGGCGACGACCCGTGGCGACGGCTGTACGTCGGGCTTGCCGACGATGCGGAGTCGGGGTTCCGGGCCCAATGATGGGTTCTTACGGTGTGAGATGGACATAGGGCGCAGGATCGCCCGGTTGCTGGTGTTGCGCGTGTTTCCATAGTTGATCAGTGAAGGCGGCTGCCACGTCCCACTGGACAGGCGTTGAAAGTTCCATTCCACGCGAGGCCCCATTCCATTGCGGAGACCGGACAGTACGAACGAATATTGGCGACGGTCTCCTCGTCCGAGCGTACGGAGAGGCACAGCGTACGGAGACATGAGGAGTATTTACCGAGGCCCGCGGTGATCTGCGGGCCCGGAGATAAGAAACGGTGCCCCCGGCAGGATTCGAACCTG
This sequence comes from Gordonia sp. 852002-10350_SCH5691597, assembly GCF_001665715.1. Lineage (NCBI taxonomy): Bacteria > Bacillati > Actinomycetota > Actinomycetes > Mycobacteriales > Gordoniaceae > Gordonia > Gordonia sp. 852002-10350_SCH5691597. The sequence continues at coordinate 545 of NZ_LZMO01000082.1, read as the reverse complement.
CGGCCTTCTGCTCCGGAGGCAGACGCTCTATCCCCTGAGCTACGGGGGCTCAACGGGCGACAGCAAGCCTAACCCACAGCGCGAACGGATCCCAACCCGGCACGCGTGTGTCAGAACGGGGGTGGTCCGGCTGAGTTGTCGACAAGGGATTTGTCGACGTCGCGGGTGAGGCGGCGTTGGCGGTTGCGGTGTCGTTCGGCGCGGCGTCGGGCGTGTTTGTTCGCCGCGCGTGTGTGTCGGCGCGGGGTGGTCTCGAGTGGTTCGATTCGACGCGGTGGCGGATCACCGGTGGCCGGTGGGGTGAAGTGGAGCCGGCGTAGTCCGGGGAAGGTGTCTTCGAACGTTTCGGCGTCACCGGGGATGACGAAACCTTCCGGGGTGATGTATTCGGTGACCAACCGGCCAGTGACCGGGTCGCGGTACTGGTCATCAACCCAGTCGCCGAATGTCTTGGTGATGTGCCCGTACCGGCATTTGGTGTTGAGGTTCTCGTAGCTGGTGGACCCACCTGCAGCCGGGGTGTGGTGGTCGTATTCGGTGACGTG
>NZ_LZMO01000081.1:0-11810 GCF_001665715.1 Gordonia sp. 852002-10350_SCH5691597 | reverse complement strand
CCAGCTACCGTGAGAACCCGGTCCCAGCAGAGGCCGGAACCAACTAACCGAGCCTCCAGCAAACCCGGGGCGATTCACGTATTTCCGTTCATTCTCGAGTACGGTCGCCGTCGTCGCGGCGTGCCTGTCTCTCGGGGTGGGTGGTGCCCACGCCGACGTCGGCACGTCCGCGCCGTCGGTAACCACCCCATCCACCACAGCACCGACGACAACAACGCCGCCGACGACACCGCCAACAACAACACCGCCGACGACCACCCCACCTTCGTCCTCAACACCCCCGAGTACACCCGCGAGCACCGAAACCTCCGCGCCCACAAGCCCTGTCGCTTACGGGTCCGTGACGATCAACGCTGTGCTCGACGGCGCCCACGACGGGGTCAACGGTGTGTCGGTGCGTCTGGTCGCGGTCAATCCGTACGTCACGACCCTGCCCGCGACCGTGCAGTCCCCGACCGGGACGGTGAGTGTTCTTGTGCTGCAGGTGCCTGCGGGACTGACGCTCGTCGGGCCGTCGTCGTTCGATATCGCGCTCGAGCGCGGTCGGGACACGATCTACACGATTCACCTCACCGCAACGGGAACGTCGGGTCCGGGAACCGTGGCTCCCGGCCGTGATCCGGGCGCACGCACTCCGCTGAGCTCGATTCCCTCAGGGCCAGTCGACCGGCCCTGAGCCACACGTTCTCAGGCCGTACGACACATGAATGATTTCCGCCCTCCGCGGGCCCCTCGCGATAACGAATCGATTGGCCTACCCGACTTCACGGGTGTCGGGGCCGTCCACCCCACCGAAAGGCTCACTCCCATGTCGAATCGATCACCCAAGCACCACACCAGGTTCCGCACTCCGCGGACACGCACCGCAGCCCTCGCAACGGGGATGCTTCTCAGCCTTGCGATGGCTCCCGCGGTCGGCTGGGCGGATACCCCGTCAACGTCGTCGACCACCGTGGCACCCGCCACGACCGCTGACCAGCCGACGACGCAGGCGCCCCCAACCACGACACCCGCCACCACCGATCCGTCACTCCCGAGTTCGTCGGCACCGAGCACCTCCGCGCCCGGGCCGTCGACGACCGTCGAAGCGCCGACATCGACAACCCCGAGTTCTCCGGCCACTCCTCCGGAGTCCGGGACCGCACATCTCTATGTCACATCGTTCATCCCATATCCCGGCGGGATCACGCCGGTGCAGGGCGCTCGGGTACGTCTCACCAACAACGAAACCGGCGCGGTGACGATGGTGACCGCCCCCGCCGATCTGACCCTGAACGTGGGAACCTACAGCTACGAGACGATCAGCTGGCCCGACGGGTTGAGGCTGATTTCGGGAAGCGGCACAGTCGAACTCGGACTGCTCGGCAACCACATCCAGATTTCCTTCGCACGCATCGACGACGGCGGAGATCGCACCGGAACCCTGCAGGTGGTCAAGGCCGACAGAGTCACCGGCGCCAAGCTGCCGGGGGCGAGCTTCATCGTGTCCACATGCTCCGGAGACGTGCTGGGGTGGGAAACCACCGGCGAAGGCGGCGTGGTCAACCGTGAGGTGGCACCGGGCTGCTACCGCGTCAAGGAGACGGCGGCACCGAAAGGCTATGTGTCCGAGGGCCGCTCGTACTCCGTCGACGTGTCCACCGACAAGGTGTCGACGGTGACGGTCTACAACACCCCCGTCGACCACGTGACCGACCGCAATCCGTCGGGCAGGACATCGCTGTCGTCGATTCCGTCGGGACCGGTGGATCGACCATGAAGACCACGCCGATACGCACACTGTTCTGCCTGCTGGCTCTGAGTCTGACGCTTCTCGTCGGCTGCTCGACACGCACGAGCGAATCGTCCGTGGCAACACCGTCTGCGCAGACCCAGCTACCCGCACCCGTTGCCGCACGCACCGACGAGCCGGCCGCACCGAAAAGTATTGAGGTCGGCGGTGATTCCGCTGTCACCGATGCGGTTGCGACGGATACGACCGGTGCGCTCCTGCCGCCACAGGACGTCCATCGTCTCGGCTGGTGGGTCGATTCGGCGTTACCCGGATCGGGCAAGGGCACAATCGTCGTGACCGGGCACGTCGACGAGGCCTCGCAGGGGCGTGGCTTCGCCGCCCGGTTCAGTTCTCTCGCACCGGGAACCGATGTCGCGGTCACCACAGCGAAGGGTGAGACCGTCCACTACCGGGTGCGTAACGTCCAGAAGGCCGATAAGGAGAAGGGCTTTCCCGCAGAGGAACTCAACCGCCTCGACGGTCCGGAAACCCTCGCCCTCGTCACGTGTGGCGGGGCGTTCGTCGGTCCCCCGCTCGGTTACGCCGACAACATCATCGCGTGGGCGACGCGAGCATGAACGGCCGATTCGTCCGTGTGACAACGACTCTCACGGTTGTCGGCGCAATGGCGCTCGCCGGAATCGTCGGAGCGTCGGCGGCCGCCTCGGCCACACCCGGTTCGGGAACGTTCACCGTGACGACGCGAGACCAGCAACCGAGTCGATCCATCGGAACCGGCGTCGAACGCAACGGCGGATTCGACGACGGGTCTGGCCAACTGCGGATCGCAGTGCGCGACCGCATCGACGGCCACCCGCTGCCGGGCGCGCGGTTCGCGATCACGACGTGCGCCGGGCAATCCCGTGGGTCAGGTGTCACCGATGCACAGGGACTGCTGATTCGTTCGCTGCCGACGGGCTGCTACCGCGCTCGCGAGGTAGCAGCTCCCAGCGGATACATCGCGAACGAGGCGTCGGGAACGATGCACGTCGAGTCCAATGCCACCGACCATCACGAGATTCTGGCCACTCCCGTCGGTCACGTCAGCACGCGGGACGTCGGCAAGCGCGTGCAGTTGTCGGGCATCGTGGCTGGACCGACGGAGCGGCCCTGATGCTGCCGAGGCCTCGCCTACTTGATCACCCACTGATCCGTCGGTGTGCCGGCGGGCAGCGTGTAGCGGCCCGCCCCGGCCAGGTAGTCGTCGAGGAACACCGATCGGCCACCCGCGGTTGGTGGCCACCTGTGGGCATCGATGGGCAGAGACAACGTTCCACCGGTCACCGTGACCGTCGCACTGCTGCCCGACGGCAGATAGAGCTCGGAGTTGGTGTTCACGATGCGGATGCCGAGTCGGTGCCCGGGCGCCAACACCCAGTCGTTGGGGAGCAACCGGAATGTCGTCGTCGCGGCGCCGCGTTCGAGAACCGATGCGGCACGGGTGATCCGAGTCGCCTGCCCGGATGGGGGGAGATCGTAGAGGTCGACAACCAGATGCGCGCCCGCCTGAGCAGTCGTTGTGCGCACCGACACCTGCGGCGCACCCGAGATGCGGACGGCCCTGCTGACCGGCGCGCTGACCCGCCACAGTCCCCGGTTGCGATCGAGTCCCGACGGCGCCGAGATCGCTGAAGCCTGGGTTCCGTATGAGCCGACTGCTGTGACGCCGTCACGATAGCTTCCGGTCGGAAGTGCGACCGTCTGCGTGGACGTCTGCATCGGCCACGACGGCTGCGCACGCCACGACCCGGTGTTGTCCTCCACGACGATGGACGGATCGCTTGCGACGTCAGTGCCCTTGAGATACCTGTCGTACCAGCGCATCACCTCGGCGAACCATCCGGGTCGCCCCATCGCCAGTCGCCCGTCGGCGGCGGTCTCGTTGCCGCGCACGTGGTCCCACATGCCCAGCCACGCCCTCGTCGGAGCCTTGCGCCCGGCGATCGTCTCGTACAACCCGTCGGGCCACGTGTTGTTCTCGATCAGGCCCTGGGTGAGAAACAGCGGCACCGGCGAGTCGTGGGCGGCCTCGGCGAAGCCCCGCTCCCGCCAGTACGACGAGTTGTGATCCGAATCGGCCATCTGCGCTGATGCGTTGCGCGACAAGCACTCCGGATGCTGGAGCTCATACAGCGAGGACTTCATGTAGCGCGCGTCGTCGCCGAACGGCACCCCCGACGCCGAGGCAATCTGGTCGTACCAGATCCCCATGTAGAGCGAGTTCAGGTAGCGCACACCGTTTTGATACAGGTAGCGATAGCCGTCGTACATCGGCTCTTGCGCGACCACCGCACGCAGCCCCTTCGGGGCCAGTGCCGTTCCCATAATCCCGGTGTTGCCATCGTAGGACTTGCCGTACATGCCCACAGCGCCGGTCGACCACGGCTGACTCGCTGCCCACTCCACCGCTGCGCGCACGTCGGCCTGCTCACCCGGCCCGTCATAATCCAGGCATCCCGTACTCCCTCCGAATCCTCGGAGGTCGACCATCACGTAGGTATACCCCTTGCGCATGAGGTCACCCTGGGTGACCAGATCGGAGAATCTGTCGTTCGGCTGTGCGGGCGGAAGGGGCTTATAGGTGAATCCGTCAAGCGCACCGGCGACGCCACCGGAGCCCGAATGATTGAAATACGGACTGACACTGAGGATTACGGGCGTCTTCGCGCTTGCGGACAGGTGCGCGGGCCGCAAGATGTCGGCGTGAAGGACGGTGCCGTCCTTCTCGGGGATGTAGGCCTGCGACCAATGCGCCCCCGGCGCCCAGGCGACATTCTCGGACTGCATTGGGGCCGCCTGGGCGGCTCCGGTCGGCACCACGAACCCTGCGGACACAGTCAGCGCGGCGATCGCCGCGACGAGCCACGAACGGCGACGATGCGCCGCCGTCACCGGACCTCCCCGAACCGTGCAGCGAGGAAAAGGATGAGCGATCGCAAAGGTTGCCGCACGGACGCAGTACTCCTAGGTGAGGTGGATGCCGGGCGCTCACATGAATGATTCGTGACGCTCAGACAAACCTCGCACGGCTAATGAAGATTGGCAGTGCGTCCACGCCGCTTGGGCAGCGATTCACCTCACAGCAGAGATGGGAGCGCAATCACGACGAGCAAGAGGAAGTGATCTGCGCGTCACGCGAGCTCGATGAGCTCCTGGTACTCGTCGCTCCAGTGGTCTTCGGTGCCGTCGGGCAGCAGAATCACGCGTTGCGGATCGAGCGCCGCCGCGGCACCGGGGTCGTGAGTAACGAGGACCACGGCGCCGGTGTAGCTGCGCAGGGCGTCGAGCACCTGCTCGCGCGAGATCGGGTCGAGGTTGTTGGTCGGCTCGTCGAGCAGCAGCACGTTGGCCGCCGACGACACGAGTCCTGCCAGCGACAGTCGCGTCTTCTCGCCACCGGACAGCGTGCCTGCGGGTTGGTCGAGCTGAGGTCCGGTGAACATGAAGGCACCGAGCAGGCTACGAAGATCCTGTTCGCCTGCGTCGGGCGCGGCGTGCCGAATGTTCTCCCACACCGTCGCCATGTCGTCGAGGGTGTCGTGCTCCTGCGCGAAGTAGCCGATCTTGAGTCCGTAGCCGGGCTCCAGCGAACCCGTATCCGACGCCTCGACACCGGCGAGCACCTTGAGCAGGGTGGTCTTACCCGCACCGTTGAGTCCGAGCACGACCACACGACTGCCCTTGTCGATCGCGAGGTCGACGCCGGTGAAGATCTCGAGCGAGCCGTAGGACTTGCTCAGTCCCGACGCCATCAGCGGAGTCTTGCCACACGCCGCAGGCTCCGGGAAGCGAATCCGGGCGGTGCGGTCGGCCACCTGCTCCTCGTCGAGGGAATCGATCATCCGATCGGCACGCTTGAGCATCTGTTGTGCCGCAGTGGCTTTCGTGGCCTTGGCGCCGAGCTTTGCAGCCTGTGCGCGCAGCGCGGACGCCTTCTTCTCCGCATTGGCGCGCTCACGCTTACGACGCTGCTCGTCGGTTGCGCGTGCGTCGAGGTAGCGCTTCCAGCCCATGTTGTAGACGTCGGCCTCGCCGCGGACGGCGTCGAGGAACCACACCTTGTTGACCACGTCGGCCAGCAGGTCGACGTCGTGGCTGATCACCACGAGTCCACCCTCGTGGTTCTGCAGGAAGCTGCGCAGCCAGGTGATCGAGTCGGCGTCGAGGTGGTTGGTCGGCTCGTCGAGGAGCAGCGTCGTCGCAGATTTTCCCGAACCGTCCGACGCGGCGAACAGGATCCGGGCGAGTTCGATGCGACGGCGCTGTCCGCCCGAGAGCGTGCGCAGCGGCTGTCCGAGTACGCGGTCGGGCAATCCGAGGCTGTTGCAGATGCGCGCGGCCTCGGATTCGGCGACATAGCCGCCGAGGTCGGAGAAGCGCTCCTCGAGACGCCCGTAGCGTGCGACAGCCTTGTCTCGCACCTTGTCGTCGGCAGCCTCGGCCATCAAGGCCTGCTGCTTCTCCATCTGATGCATGATGTCGTCGAGCCCACGCGCCGACAGCACTCGATCGCGGGCGACGACGTCGAGGTCGCCTTCTTTGGGGTCCTGCGGTAGATAGCCGAGATCGCCCGTCCGGGTCACCGTCCCCGCGTAGGGTTCGGTCTCGCCCGCGAGTATGCGCAGCGAGGTCGTCTTACCAGCACCGTTGCGGCCGACGAGGCCGATCCGGTCGCCGGGTTGAATACGCAGTGCTGAGCCGGGCGCCGACAGCAGGGTCCGAGCGCCCGCTCGAACTTCCAGGTCGGTCGCGGTGATCACGACGAACCAGTCTACTGTGCGCCGGCCACTGGTTTTTCCACCCCGGGCGGCCGCGACTTCCTCACGTCGCTCGATACGGTGGCAGGGTGACCGAACGCACAGCTGAACCCACCGGAATGTTGCCAACACCCGATCTCACCGGGCGATCCGCACTCGTCACAGGCGCGAGCCGCGGCATCGGATTGGCCATCGCCACCGAACTCGCCCGTCGAGGCGCCTCGGCGGTCATCACCGGCCGCAAACCCGAACCGCTGCACCAGGCAGCCGAGTCGATCCGGAACGCGGTTGACGGGGCGAAGGTCGACATCTGTCCCGGCAACACCGGCGACGCCACCCATCGAGCCGACGCCGTCGCGACCGCGGTGCAGCTCGGCGGTGGGATCGACATACTGGTCAACAACACAGGCATCAACCCGACCTACGGTCCGCTCGTCGACGCAGATCTCGACGCGGTCCGCAAGATCTTCGACACGAACGTGGTCGCCGCCCTCGGATTTGTCCAAGAGGCATACCGGGCGGGCATGGCCGATTCAGGAGGTGCCGTGCTCAATATCGCCTCGGTCGCCGGAATTCGCTCCACCGGAGTCATCGCCGCCTACGGGGCGTCGAAGGCCGCGTTGATCCGCCTGACCGCAGAGCTCGCGTGGGAACTCGGACCCCAGCAGATCCGCGTCAATGCGATCGCGCCCGCCATCGTCAAGACGAAGTTCGCCGACGCACTCATCGCAGGCGACAACGAAGAGCGCGCGATTGCCGGCTACCCGCTGCGCCGACTCGGCAACCCGGAAGACATCGCGCAAGCGGCCGCCTTTCTTGTCAGCGACAACGCGTCGTGGATCACCGGTCAGACCTTGCAGGTCGACGGCGGACTGTTGGCCACCGGATCGATGTGACGATGTCCCGTTCGGCGGTGGTGGTCGGCGGTGGTCCGGCAGGCAGAGGCCTGGCCCACCGGTTGCGCCACCACGGGGTGGACACCACCCTTGTCGATCCGCACCCCGATAGAACGTGGCACGCCACCTATGCGGCATGGACCGACGAACTACCGAACTGGTTGAGCGACAACGCCATTGCAGCACAGACCGACGCGGTGCAGGTGTCTGCACGCACCCGTCACCACATCGCGCGCGGTTACACAGTTATCGACAATGCCGCTCTCGCAACCGAATTGGACCTCGACGAGGTAGCGCTGGTGGCGTCGGCGGCGACGTCGGTATCGGCTGATCGGGTGGTGTGCGCTGACGGTTCGGTCGTGCAGGCCGATCAGATCATCGACTGTCGTGGTGCGCTGCCGCACGACGCCCCGTACCAAACCGCTTTCGGAATCGTCGTCGACGTGAAGGACGCGGCGGCGGTACTCGACGGCGCCGACACGCTGCTGATGGAGTGGGCGAGTCCCCGCCGGCTCGGCGCCGCAGGCTCACCACTACCGTCGTTTCTCTACGCCGTGCCACTCGGCGATGGGACTGTGCTGCTCGAAGAGACTTGTCTCGCAGGGCATCCCGCGCTGTCGATCCCAGAGCTCGAACATCGTCTCCGGGTGCGGTTGGGCGACCATGAGCCAACTGTTCTCCGCACCGAGGTGGTGAACTTCCCGCTCGTCGGCGCGTCGACGACGCCGTGGAGGGACTCGGTTTTCCGGTTCGGCGCGGCGGGCGGGATGAAGAACCCGACGACGGGCTACAGTGTCGCAACCTCGCTGGCCTGTGCCGACGCCATCGCGACCGCGATCGCCGACGGCGCCGACCCCGCCGCGGCCCTGTGGCCGACGTCGGCGCGTTCGGTGCACGAACTTCGAATCCGCGGCCTGTCGGCGCTGCTGGATCTCTCGGCCGAGCAGACCCTCGACTTCTTCGACGCCTTCTTCACCATGCCGATCGGCGCCCAACGCAGCTACCTCAGCGAGCGCGACAACCTCCCGGGCACACTCGAGGCGATGGGCCGCGTGGTCAAGGGCGTCGGTATCCGAACCGGGATGGCCATCGCGCGCGGTGCGGCGACCGGCCACAGCTGGTCCGACGTCTGAGCTGTCAGTCGAGCGGTTCCGTCAGGTAGTGCTGGATCGTCGCGCCGACGCTGTTCACCAGAGTCTGCGCAGGAATGTCTGTGGTCAGTGGAAGCTCGAGAATCCTGCGGCTCAACGCCAAACCGAGAACCTGGCCGGCAATCAAACCGGTGCGTGTCGGCGCCTCGTCCTCGTCGGAAACCACGGCAGTAACCATGGGCAGCATGTGCGCCTCCACGATCTCCACCACCCGATCCCGTGCCACCGGGTCGGTCATTGCACTGCGGAGCAACACGCTGAGCAGATCACTCGCAGCGCCGTCGTCCCAGATGCGCAGGAAGTGTTCGACAACTGCTCGACCGCGTTGCTCTTCGGGCAACACCGATAGGTCCGGGACCTCGACGTCGACGGTGGTCGCCGCAGTGAACAGCCCCCGCTTGTCGCCGAAATAGCGAATCACCATGGAGGGGTCTATGCCTGCATCCTGCGCGATGGCCCGCACGGTGGCACCGGCAAATCCGCTGCGCGCGAAGTGTTCTCGCGCCGAGGCGAGAATCGCGGCACGGGAGCGCAGCGCTCGCTCCTTCTTGGTCGGCCGCTCCCTGTTGGTCGCCGTCGGGGGTTGCATGACCCCCAGTCTAGCGAGTTATGATCAACACGTGTTGGCCAACAGATGTTGACTAACTCTCGCACAGATCCTCACACCACCAAGGAGAAGGTCATGTTGCCCGAAAACATCGACGTGCTGATCGTGGGCGGAGGCCCGACCGGACTCGTCGCCTCGACAGTCCTGACACGCGCGGGACGCGACGTACTCACCCTCGACGCACAACCCGAGGGGCACAACACCTCTCGGGCAGCGGCCATCCAGGCACGGACAATGGAAATCCTGCAGGAGCTCGGCGTCGCCGACACTCTCGTGGACGAGGGCGTCGTGGTCCCCTACTTCACGTTTCGCAACCGCGAGAAGCTGCTCAACGAACTGCGATTCGCTGATCTGGACACGCGATATCCGCACGTGACCACGATCCAGCAGTGGCGGACCGAAGAAGTACTCACCGAGAACCTGCACCGACTCGGTGGTCACATCACCCGCGGATACAGGGTCACCGGACTCGACGAGACGGCATCCGGCATCGACGTCCATGTCGACGGGCCTGACGGCCGCGAGACCGTACGAGCGCGGTTTGTCGTCGGAGCCGACGGCACGCATTCGGTGGTCCGAGAATCGGCCCGCATCGAGTTCGTCGGAGGCGACTATCCACAGTCTTTCGTACTCGCCGACGCAGAGTTCGACGAGTGGCCACTACGCTTCGACGAGGTGCAGAACTTCTTCTCCCCCAACGGAATCGTCGTGAGTGGTCCGTTGCCCGAGGGTCGTCGTAGGGTGCTGTTCACGTGGCCGGAGGAGGTCGACGACGTCGACGTTGCCCTCGTGCAGAACGTGCTCGACACTCGCGGTCCACGGGGAGCGAGAGTCTCGCGCATCGCTTGGGGATCCCAATTCCACGTCCATCATCGCATCGCCAAGCACTTCCGGAAGGGACACATCTTCCTCGCGGGTGACGCCGCACATGTGCACAGCCCTGCCGGCGGACAGGGTATGAACCTCGGGATCCAGGATGCCCACGAACTCGGCCTGGTGCTGGCGGCAGCGCTCTCGCCCACTCCCACAGTGCATCTCGACACATACGAGCACCGGCGGCGCCCGATCGCTGCGTCGACTGTGCGGCTGACCAACCTGATGACGACCGCGTCGGTTGCCGAGAATCCGGTGGCGATGAAGATCCGAGACTTCGCCATGAATGCGATAGGGCATCTGCCACCTGCCCGAAAGCAGATGGCGTTGCACATGGCAGAGCTCGTGGCGTGATCATGGCGAGAACACTCACCGGACTGCATCACCTCAAGTTTCCGGTCACCAACCTCGATCTGAGTATCGACTGGTACTCAAGGGTTTTCGACGCCACCCACATCACGCGATTCGACCATTACGATAGGACCGGTCATCGCTACGCCGTCGTGATATCGATACCCGGCATTGCAGAACTGATCGAACTGCGACTTGATCCCGCCGCGGCGCAGGGAATCGCAGGCTTCGATCCGGTCACCTTCGGGGTGATCGACAATGCCGCACTGCAGCAATGGATCGAACACCTCGACCGACTCGGCGTGCCGCACAGCCCACCGATCACCGGCTACATCGGGCAGGTCGTTCGCCTCTCCACACCGGATGGCATGACGATTCAGATCTACACGGACCCGGCAGACGGATTCGAGTCGGCCACGTTCGACCGCTCCATCATCGTGGAGCCGGTCGCGGGGCACCGAATCACCGACTCCCCCGCCTGAGCGACCGCCACTGCTCGATGATCTCGTCGACGTCGACGATGTGGGCCGTGACGACCGACGGCAGCCCGGCCCGCGTGGTCAGATGCGCTTCGCGCACACGGCGATTGAAGTCGGCGAGAATGTCGCGCACCGCTGATTCGTCGGCGATGTCTGCCAGCGAATCGGGGAAGCCTTGCGCCTCCTTTCGTAGTTGCAGCGAGGCCGGCAGCAGGGCCGTCGAATCGAGTCCTTCGTCGCGGATCTTGCGCTTGACCCACCAATCGGGGTCGTCGGTATCGGAGAGGTCGAGCGGCTTGCCCATGCCCGGCAGGTTGTCGAACTCGCCACGCTCGGTGGCCTCGCGGATCATCTTCTCCACGCGCGTTTCGTACGTGGGCGGCTTCCAGCGGCGGACACGACGAAACCGTCCTTCAGGTTCGTCCATGCGTCCAGAATGCCACGTATTCGGGATGCCCCGGTACGTGCTCGCGTCATCGCCGCTACCCGTCGTCGAGCACGGAGAGCCGGTGCTGTTCTGCCCACCGCGCCAGGTCGAGAAGAGGTCCGGTTGCCAACGAAGAACCCACCTCGGTCAACGCATAGGTCGCGGCGTCGCCCCGACGGACGAGTTGCCGATCCCGCAGTCGCACCAGCGACTGGTGCAGCGACTTGTCGCTGATCCCGCCGATCGATGCGATCAGATCGACCCTGCGCGCAGGTCCCGCCCGCAGCGCGGTCAGCACCACTGCGTCCCACCTATGGGAGATGAGCTCGACACCGAGTCGAACGAAACAGTCCGCTGCGGCTGGTTGCGAAGTCGGCATTCGATCGCCTTCCGGCCAGTCCTACCAATCGGTAGGAAAGGGCCTGGTGCACGGATAGGTGACAGGGTTAGTCACGCGGCCTGAGGGGCCTCGTGGTTGATGATGGTCTCGAATTC
>NZ_LZMO01000080.1:0-819 GCF_001665715.1 Gordonia sp. 852002-10350_SCH5691597 | reverse complement strand
TTTCAGCCCACGTTCGAGGGCGAGTTTGATCAGACCCGGAATTAGGCCACCGTCCCCGGTGATCTGAACCTGCCCGGTATCGATCTGGGCCAACAACTCATCGACCATGCCCGAAGCCGCCAACGCCTCGGCCACCTCCGCAGTCGAACGTGGCTCGGCCAGCTCAGGCAACTGATGATCGTCGTGGCCCTGCTGCTTGTCGTCTAACGCCATGCTCATAGATCTTCCTCTCACTGATGAGCACTGGACTTACACAGACCATCTGACACCCCCGAAAGAACGTCTCGACCATCTCCCGCGAGGTGCGTGCGCATAGTGTCGCCGGCCGGTACCTGCCGCATCAGGCCGATCGAATCGCGGCGGCGCTCCGGGCGCGGCCCAAGCAGTCCAAACTGGTGGTGAACGCGGTCCTACGGGCAGCGGTCGAGGACGGCTTGTCGAGGAAGCTCTCGCCGGAGCAGATCTCTCACCGCCTGCGCCGGGATCATCCCGACGACGAAAGCATGCGGGTGAGCCACGAAACGATCTATCAAGCCTTGTACTTCCAAGCCCGCGGAGGGTTGAAACGTGAAGTCCAACAAGCACTTCGGACCGGTAGGACGCGCCGGAGGTCGCAGCGCCGAGAGGGTGAGCGATATCAGCGATTCATCGACCCGATGGTGATGATCAGCGACCGGCCGGCAGAGGTGGACGACCGTGCGGTCCCCGGGCACTGGGAGGGGGATCTGATCACCGGGGAGCAGAACAAGACCGCGATCGGCACTCTCGTCGAGCGTTCCACCCGTTACACGATGCTGCTGCACCTGCCGGATGGGCACG
>NZ_LZMO01000079.1:0-1904 GCF_001665715.1 Gordonia sp. 852002-10350_SCH5691597 | reverse complement strand
CCCACCCCCAACACAGACATCACCGATGAACACACAGCGAGGTGCAACTGATATGACAGCCGAGACTGCAACACACGCAGACGCCGAGTCGACCGAGCACGACGAGACTCTCGAGGCCGGCGCGGGCCAGGAGGCCGTCGACACGGCTACCGTCGAGTCGACGTCTGATGTCAACGACGATGAGGCCCCAGACGCGGTCCGCGATGACGTGGCAACTGACGCGGACGACGTCGACAGCGAAGACATGGACGACGACGCTGACGAGGAAGACGAAGAGGAGCGTCTCGTCGAAGAAGGCGAGATCGCTGGCGACTACCTCGAGCAGCTGCTGGACGTGCTGGACTTCGATGGCGATATCGATCTGGATGTCGACGGTGACCGCGCGATCGTCAGCATCGACGGAGGCGACGACCTGACGAAGCTCGTCGGCCGTAAGGGCGAGGTTCTGGATGCGCTTCAGGAACTGACCCGGCTTGCCGTGCAGCAGGCGACGGGCGATCGCAGCCGGCTGATGCTCGACATCGCGCGGTGGCGTGCGGATCGCCGCGAACGGCTCGCGCGACTTGGCCGCGAGGTTGCTGAGCGTGTGCTGGAGTCGGGAGAGCGGGAGCAGCTCGACCCGATGACTCCGTTCGAGCGGAAGATCGTGCACGACGCTGTCGCTGCTGTCGACGGAGTGATGAGCGAGAGTGAGGGCGCGGAGCCGAAGCGCCGCGTGGTAGTCATCAAGAACTGAACTGGTGTCCGCGGCGATGCGCCTGGAGATCACAAGCAACGAAGTCCCGGTTTCGGCCGGGACTTCGTTGTTTCACCGGTAGGAATCACATGCGTGTAGTTCGGGTGTTTCACGTGAAACATGGAGCCGACGCCGCGCTGAGGGAAAGGCACTGTTTCACGTGAAACACGATGAGTCCGATGGCGAGCATGGTGATGGGTCCGCTGTCGACGGCGACAACGTCGCGGAACGCGCCGCTGTGGCGGACTCCCCTCCCCCGGCAGCGACATCGATCTTCGGCGATCGTCTCCCGCTAGCTCAGGAGTACTGCAGAATCCTAGCCACCGATGGAATCGACCACGGGCTCATGGGACCGAGGGAGGTCCCGCGACTCTGGGATCGCCACATACTCAACTGCGCTGTGATCCAAGAAGTCATCGACGACGGCCAGACGATCATTGATATCGGCAGTGGTGCTGGACTGCCCGGCATTCCGCTCGCGATCGCGCGTCCCGACCTCACGATCACGTTGATCGAGCCACTGCTGCGTCGAAGTGATTTTCTCCTGCGGACGGTCGACGCTCTTGGTCTCCCGGTATACGTTGTCCGCGGGCGCGCTGAAGAGAAGTCGGTCCTCGCCGAAGTCGAACCCGCGGACGTCGTGACCTCTCGGGCGCTGGCTCCCCTGGATCGGCTCAGTCGATGGTCCGCTCCCTTGATTCGCGATGGAGGTCGACTCGTCGCGCTCAAGGGATCGTCGGCTCCAGAGGAGATCGAACGGGATCGGAAGGCCGCGGAACGGAACGGAATCGCCGGTCTCCGCGTCGAATATGTCGGCGAGTCTGTTGTCGACCAGCCGACGACCTTGGTGATCGGAGACAAGCGCGGTGCGCCGAAACGCCGTCGAACGAGGTGAGAATGCGACGGTCTGAGGTGCTGACGTCTGCAGTTGGTTTGCGACGGCTCGAGGGAGCAAAATGGACAGGACATCGGAGTGTGGGCGAGGGATCGTGCGTGCTGCACGATAGAGGGGCGAAACAATCTTGGACGCCGACGATGCTTACGAAATATCGCAGAGGAGCCACAGCGTGACCGACCAACAGCCGGATGTTTCACGTGAAACGATTCCGCCGGCCACGTCGACGCCCGAGCAGTTCGACGACACTCCCATCGCCGCCGCCGCAGCCCG
>NZ_LZMO01000078.1:0-7175 GCF_001665715.1 Gordonia sp. 852002-10350_SCH5691597 | reverse complement strand
GCAAATCGAAGGCACTGGCCTCGAGCTGACGGCATCGAGCTGAATTTCGACAACACGCGAAAGTGCCCGCCCCGAATTCGGGGCGGGCACTTTCGCATTCATCACGGTGCAGTGTGCGACGGTCGGCAGGGTTACGTCGACGAGTCCGGCGTGACCGCGTCGCCGAAGGGATCGTCGGTGTGGCCGACGAGGTCGTTGACCGAATCCAGGATGAGTGTGGGGCGGTAGGGATACTTCTCGACGGACTCCCGGGTGGAGATTCCGCTGAGCACCAGGATCGTGCGCATTCCCGATTCGAGGCCCGCGATGATGTCGGTGTCCATGCGGTCGCCGATCATCAGGGTGTTCTCCGAATGTGAGCCGAGGCGTCGAAGTGCCGATCGCATCATGATCGGATTGGGCTTGCCCACGTAGTACGGCTCGCGTCCGGTCGCCTTGGAGATCATCGCGGCCACGGCTCCGGTCGCCGGGATCGAGCCGTCGTGCGACGGTCCCGTCACGTCGGGGTTGGTGGCGATGAACTTCGAACCGCGCTCGATCATGCGGATCGCGCTGGTGATCGCCTCGAACGAGTACATGCGCGTCTCGCCGAGCACCACGTAGTCGGGATTGGTCTCCGTCGTCACAAAACCCTTCTCGTACAGGGGAGTGGTCAGCCCAGATTCGCCGATGACGAACGCGGTGTCGCCCTGATCCTGTGACGCGAGAAAGTCCGCCGTCGCCATTCCCGAAGTCCAGATCGATTCCTCCGGAATGTCGAGGCCGATCTGCAGCAACCGAGCGTGCTGGTCGCGTGCCGTGCGGATCGAGTTGTTGGTGAGAACCGAAAAAGGAATGTCGTTGTTGCGTAATTCCGCGATGAAATCGTCTGCGCCGGGAACGAGGTGATCCTCGTTCGTCAACACGCCGTCCATGTCCATGAGAAACGTCCAGCCCATGGCCTCACCCTACGGTGAGCTTCGGGACGTTTATCGCGAGATGTAGCGGACTGTTATTGGTCCGCTACCTCTCAGACGATTCCCGTTCACGCACGTCGGACGTCGTTGTCGACACGCCACAGCGGATTGACAGGGCCGTGTCCGGCTCCGAGAGGATAGGCCGAGCGCAGGCCGCGGGTAACCCACTGCTTCGCGAAATCGATGGCGTCCGGCAAGGCATATCCGTGCGCGAGAGCGCACGCGATCGCAGCTGCAAGCGTGTCGCCCGCGCCGTGATCGTGCGGCGTGTCGACGCGAGCGGTCGCGAATTCGAGGAAGTCGGTGCCGTCGTACAGCAGGTCGGGACTGAGCGAACTCGAACGCAGGTGGCCACCTTTGACCAGTGCCCACTGCGGACCCAACCCGTGCAATTCGACGGCTGCCT
This sequence comes from Gordonia sp. 852002-10350_SCH5691597, assembly GCF_001665715.1. Classification (NCBI taxonomy): domain Bacteria; kingdom Bacillati; phylum Actinomycetota; class Actinomycetes; order Mycobacteriales; family Gordoniaceae; genus Gordonia; species Gordonia sp. 852002-10350_SCH5691597. The sequence continues at coordinate 5,813 of NZ_LZMO01000078.1, read as the reverse complement.
TGCGCTGCGACGCAGCGTCGACGACCTCGATGCCCGTCAGCAGTCGCACCTCGTCGAGGTTGGGTGTGACGACCGTGGCGAGAGGAAAAAGTCTGCGCCGCAACACGTCCAGCGCATCGTCGGCGAGCAGCTGATCGCCGTGCATCGACGCACAGACCGGGTCGACGACGAGCGGGGTGTCGCCGCCACGGCCGATACCGCGTTCCGCGCAGGCGTCGGCGACGGCGTCGATGATCGGTCCCGACGCCAGCATGCCGGTCTTGACGGCACTCGTCCCGATATCGGTGACGACACTGCGGATCTGCGCCGAGACGATCTCCGGATCGATCTCCTGAAAGCCGCTGACGCCCACCGAGTTCTGCACCGTCACCGCGGTGACCGCGACGAGTCCGTGTAGTCCGAGCAACGCGAAAGTTCGCATGTCCGCTTGGATTCCGGCGCCGCCACCGGAGTCCGAACCCGCGATGGTCATCACCCGGACGGGTGTGGCCCCCGGTTCGGTGGTGGGCAACAGTGGTGTCGTCATGATCTGCTTGCGGCTCCCGATGTCGCATCGATCGGCAGGTAGACGCGGTTGCCGGCGTCGGCGAACTCGGCGGACTTCGCTGCCATCTCCTGCTCGATTCGTCGGTCGATGTCTTCTGCTGTCACCAGATTGTGCTCCTCTGCGTACGCCCGTACGTCGGCCGAGATACGCATCGAGCAGAACTTCGGGCCGCACATCGAGCAGAAGTGAGCCGTCTTGGCGGGCTCCGCGGGCAGGGTTTCGTCGTGGTACTCGCGTGCCGTGTCGGGGTCGAGTGCGAGGTTGAACTGGTCTGTCCAGCGAAACTCGAAGCGCGCCTTGCTCAATGCGTCGTCGCGTTCCTGTGCTCGCGGGTGGCCTTTGGCCAGATCGGCAGAGTGGGCCGCGATCTTGTAGGTGATCACACCGACCTTCACGTCGTCGCGGTCGGGAAGGCCGAGGTGTTCCTTCGGCGTGACGTAGCAGAGCATGGCTGTCCCGGCTTGCGCGATCATCGCCGCACCGATCGCCGAGGTGATGTGGTCGTATGCGGGCGCGATGTCGGTGGCGAGTGGGCCGAGGGTGTAGAACGGCGCCTCCTCGCACAACTCCTCTTCGAGGCGCACATTCTCGACGATCTTGTGCATCGGGATATGGCCGGGGCCCTCGATCATCACCTGCACGCCATGGGATTTCGCGATGCGGGTCAACTCACCGAGCGTGCGCAGTTCGGCGAACTGTGCCTCGTCGTTGGCGTCGGCGATCGAGCCCGGACGCAGCCCGTCGCCGAGTGAGAAGGTGATGTCGTAGCGCGCGAAGATCTCGCACAGCTCGTCGAAATGCGTGTACAGGAACGACTCTTCGTGGTGGGCGAGGCACCACGCAGCCATGATCGACCCGCCGCGCGAGACGATTCCGGTTACCCGGCGAGCCGTCAGGGGTACGTAGCGCAGCAGCACGCCCGCGTGCACCGTCATGTAGTCGACGCCCTGCTCGGCCTGCTCGATCACGGTGTCGCGGTACATCTCCCACGTCAGCTTGGTGGGATCGCCCTTGACCTTCTCCAGCGCCTGGTAGATCGGGACCGTGCCAACGGGGACAGGGGAATTGCGCATGATCCACTCGCGGGTGAGGTGGATGTCGTCGCCGGTGGACAGATCCATGATGGTGTCGGCGCCCCAGCGTGTCGCCCACACCATCTTCTCGACCTCTTCCGCGATGGAACTGGTCACCGCCGAATTGCCGATATTCGCATTGATTTTCACCGCGAACGCCTTGCCGATGATCATCGGTTCGGACTCGGGATGGCGGTGGTTGGCCGGGATCACCGCGCGTCCGGCAGCGACCTCACTGCGCACGAGTTCGACGTCGACGTTCTCGCGTGCGGCGATGAAACGCATCTCGTCGGTGACGAGTCCGGCTCGTGCCCAAGCGAGTTGGGTCGACGCTCCGTCGACGGGGTCGGGACGGTGCCACTCGTCGCGGGTACGGGCAAGGCCTGCCTCGACGTCGATCACCGCGGTGGAGTCGGTGTAGGGACCCGAGGTGTCGTAGACATCGAGGTGCTCACCGTTGGTGAGGTTGATGCGTCGCTGCGGAACTCGGAGCCCGTCGACGTCGACGTAGTGCTTGGTGCTGCCCTCGATCGGTCCCGTGGTCAGGATGTCGGAGTCGACCTTGTACGCGGAATTGCTGCCGCCGGATACACGTGTGCCCATGAGATTCTCCCTACGCCGGCATTACCCGGACAGGTTCATGCGGTCAGCGGCCGCCTGCCGCCATCTCAGCCCTCGGTTACGTGAGAGCCCCCGCGTTGATTCGGTTGTGTGCGCAGTTCACTGTACTGGCTTGCTGCCGATGCGTCAGGAAGCCGGGCGTAAGCCCTACCGCCGGGCCGTCGAACGCGGTGCGTCGTAGTGTCGCATGCGCGCGTCGTCGACGTCACGTCACGTCACGCGCGGGTGAACCGCGGGCGAACGTTTGCGATGAATCCGTCTCGATACCGGTGGTCTCGTCTCAAAGCCCTTGAAGCTACGCTTCCGCAGGTTACGATGTGACTGCGATCACACACCGTCGTGCCCGGAGGGGAACCGGACGCAGCGCTCAGTGAGCTGTGTAGACGCTGCGAACGAGCCTGAAGAGGGGATGGACGAGCCATGCACCGGAAGTATCACCAGCGGCCGACCCAGTCGGCCCGATCGATCCTGCAGCAGATAGCGCAGGTCGTGCACAACCCCACCCGCGACAGATTTGAGCTATGGGTGGCGGGCGACCTCGTCGGCGTTCTCGGATACTCCAGCGAGACGGTCGACGGCGAGACAACGCTGACCGTTCTCCACACGGTGCTCTACGACGAATACACCGGTCACGGCCTCGGTACCGGCCTGACGCGCAGCGTGATCAGTTATGCCAAGGCCCAGGGCGCCCGCTTGCGCCCGGTGTGCACGTTCACCAAGCACTATCTCGACGGACATCCCGGGGTTGTTCCGCTCGCTCCCGCCTGAGAGCGAGCCGGGCCTGCCCCGACAGGCCCGGCCCGAATGAACTCAGCGCCTGCTCTGTACCAACCCGACGATCCACAGCAGGATCACTGCGCCGAGAACAGCGGTGAAGAGTGTGAACCACCAACCGCCGGACGCTGTGTCGACGAAGAAGCTGAGCAGGAATCCGCCGATCAGTGCACCGACGATGCCGATGACGATGTTCATCAGGATTCCTGATCCGCCGCCCTTGACGATCTTTCCGGCGATCCATCCGGCAATGGCGCCGATGATGATGTAGCCGATCCAGCCGACGCTTGTCGTCGTCGTCGATCGTGCGAGTACCTCGGTAGCGGCGAGAATGGTCATGATCGACTCCCTACGTCGTGGGTTCCCCGTCTGTCTGCAGGGGTGATGTCAACGTAACCCTGTGCGGCACGGTGCAACAAGCATTCGGCCACATGCGCTGTAGTGGGTCGTTTGTCTCAGGGTGGGCTGCCTCAGCGTCGGTTGTCTCTGGGTGGTTTACCTCAGAGTCGACGGTCGTCGCCGACGGTGACGACGGTGACTCCCGCACGACGCCAACGGGTGATCAGCTCGCGTCGTCGATCTGCCGAGGTTTCGAGCAGCGTCGCAAAGGTTCTGTGCGGCACGGCGACGTCGCGATAGTGGTCGCGGAAGCGGAGCTGCGACGTCGCGAACCAGTCGAAGGCCTCGCGGTCGGTGGCGAGCAGGCGGTCGGCGTCGACGATATCGGTCAGGTACCCCGCGGGACTGTCGGTGGGGCCGGCGGAGTCGTCGAGTTCGCGCATGCACTCGTCGAACGCATCGGCATTGTGTCCGAAGTAGTCGGGGAAATCCCATGCGCGCGCATAGGTTTCGTAGAGACCATTGACGGTGGTCATCGTTCGGCCGGTCACCTCGCGGTACTCGTACGACGACGGCGCGCTCGGTGGTCGGCTGCCCACCCAGAGTCCGACGGCGGGCCCCTTCCGGGACGCGGCGTCGAGGAAACGCGCCAGGGGAATGCCGGTGTCGGAGATGCTGTCGCCTCCCGCGCCTGAGGTCATCGGAGTTGGCTCATCGGTTGGGGCCTCGGATCTGGACGAAGGTGTTGTAGTGGTCGGAGGTATACCAGGCGGAACCGTCGCTTCCCGTCACGATACGTTCCGCATCGCGGCTTCTTCCCGCTTCGCGACGGTTGACGTCCCACTCGGTGTAGGTGATCCGCTTACCCGAGGACGTCTTCTTCGGCAGCCGACCCTCGAAGTTCCCGAAGTTGGTCCCGCCCTTGGTCCCCGACGCGTCGTCTGGCGGCCACTTACCGGCGTCGATGAGCGACAGCGTCTTGGTCACCTGCGCCGGAACCGATGCCGCCGCGGTCGGTGCCACCGTTGTCCGAGAGGCGGTGCCGCCCTGAGAAGCTGTGCCCGACTGCTTCTTCGACGACGGCTTCGCGGTGGATGACGTCGATGAGGCCGACTGGGCGGCGGAGTTCGAGTCGTCGGATCGGTTGATCAGCCACGTCGCTACGACGACGAGCGCGATCACGACCAGCGCGACGGCCGACACCACGGCTTGTCGACGACGCTGCGCGACCGTCGGCTTACGTGCCGACATCAGGCGATCGACTCGTAGTGAGAGGTGTGGTGCAAGGCGAATCCCCTTCTGCGATACCAGCGTCCGGCAACAGCGTTGTCTGCTTCGACCTGTACGTACGCCGACTGCGCGTCGTGCGTGATTCCCCAGGTCATCAGGCGGGCGAGTACGGCGTCAGAGATATGGCGCCGACGGTGGGACGGCTCGGTCCACAGCGCGGTGATGCCGAGCCACGCGACGCCGGACGGCGACGAGGTGACGGCTGCTCGGCCGGTCGCGATCAGCGTCCCGCTCTCGTCGACGACCGTCGCGAACGTCACCGGCCCCTGTGCCGAACCGACCACGGCGGCAACGAGATCGGTGTCTCGACCGCGGCTGTACGACTGTGCCCACCGTGCGCTCGGCGTCGGAGCGAGTTCGACGTCGAGTTCTCCCGTGATGCCGAGTCCCGTTGTCATACCTGGGAAATCATCTGTGGCACCGGGAAAGTCGTCGAGGGTGCGGGTCAGGATGTGAACCGTCGGGCTGGCCGGTTCGCCCCCTACTGTGCGCGCGGCGATCAGTCGCTCGGGCAGCGCCAGTAGGACGGGCAGGTCCCGTTCGGCGTACCAGGAGGTGAGGGCGCGCAGCGTGGGGGCGTCGGCGCGTGCTGAACGGTCCAGTGGCACAGCAGAATTCGCGCGACGGGAGAATCCTGCACCCGCACGCGCCAGCCAGCCGTCGATCCACGTCGACTCGACGCCCGGCCATGCGAGCGCCGCTGCATGCTCGAGGTCGCGAATCGCGCTGTTGCGCACCGGTTGTGCCGACAGGAGGCGAATCGACACGACCGACTCGCGGGGGATGGACTCGACCGTTCCGTCGCGTTCGATCAGCAGCGTCGAGTCGAGGTCCCCGGTATCGGGGCGTTCGGTATCGGTGCATTCGGCATCGGTGCGTTCGGTATCGGGGCGTTCCACCAGAAACCCCGTGACGTCGGACATCGTGGGCGCTGCCGTCGACGCGGGAGCCGGATTCGGTGAGTGCCGCCAGTCTGCGGGTGTCGCGTCGCCGAGCAGATACCGCACGACGACGCGGTCGCCGGGGTAGGCGTCGGTGGGAAGACGTGCAGGGGGCAGACGTGCAGGGGGAAGACGTGCCGGATCGGGACTCGAGGGTTGCTCGCTCATCGCGTGTCCCGTCGGTGGGGGTCGATGGGTCGGGGTGCAGGTGGGTGACGAAGACGTGCG